>CAYLIY010000029.1:0-9800 GCA_964384015.1 uncultured Nitrososphaeria archaeon
GTATAGAGTCAATTTGAGAGATTTAGAAGAAATTGGTGTTAAGGCGCTAGTAAAAGCGCTAAACAAAGCAGATTTAATAGTGTGTGACGAAATAGGACCTATGGAGCTATCTTCAGATAAATTTAAAGAGGTTATTCGAGAGCTAGCCAGGACGAATAAGCCTGTTTTAGGGACTATTCATCATAGGTTGTCAGAAAAGTTAATAGATGAATTAAGAGAGGCTCAGCAACTCAGAATCTTCAAATTAACTTATGCTAATAGAGAATTCATCCCTTATGCTATCTTTAGAGAACTAATTAAGTTTTTCAGGTGATTATGTGAAAATCGGGGGAGTAGATGAAGCTGGAAGAGGACCAGTCATAGGACCACTGGTAGTGGCAGGAGTAGCTCTAGATGAGAATAAAGAGAAGAGATTGGCTTATTTTGTTAAAGATTCCAAAAAACTATCACCTGGAAGAAGGGAGAAAATTTTTCCATTAATAAAGAAGCTAAGCGATAAAGTTGTTTTTAAAATAATTCCGCCTGAAATCGTTGATAAATGGATAATTAGCTTTAAAGGAGGCTTGAATCTTTTAGAGGTTAAAATTTTTTCAGAGATCATAAAAGAACTGAAAGCAGATTTAGTGTATGTAGATTCATGTGATATCAAACCCAAAAGATTCTCCGATAGAATTAAAAAAAAGCTAGGTTTTAATTTGAATTTAATAAGCGAGATAAAGGCTGATGAGAGATATCCGGTAGTATCAGCTGCTAGCATAATCGCCAAAGTGGTGAGGGATAAGGAGATAAGGAAGTTAAGAGGTAAATATGGAGATTTCGGTAGTGGTTATCCCTCTGATAGGAGAACGATAGCCTTTCTTAAGAAATTCTACCTTAAACATAAATATTTTCCACCAATTGTCAGAAAAAGCTACAAGACTATCTCAAAAATCATTAATGAGGTCGAATAATAAGCTTTTTGAGGAGAGAAATTGAAGATCATAAAGAAAATCAGAGAATTCTTTGAGCTTGGAGAAAAAGTTCTATTTAGAGATATCAATAAATTAGTATCGTTAGCTGTAGACTCTGTTAAAAACTTGAGCTCATTGGTGTCTCTCGAGCTCGATGGGAATTTAAAAGAATTAAAGGACCATGCTAAGAGAATAGCCGAATTGGAAAAGGAGGGGGACTTATTAACCTTAAAAGTCACGGAGAATGTAGTTAAGGGAGCTCTTGCCACAGGTTTAAGAGAGAGCTTTATCGAGTTGCTTCAGAGGATAGACAACATTCTTGATTCAGCTCACATACTAGCAAGGGATATAGTGAGAACTAGGGAATTCATTCCTTTGAAGAAAAGCGATAAAATAAAGCGGATATTTTCTCTCTTATTCAATCTCTCGGATATAGCAATAGATGCTGTAGAAAAATTATCTGAAATGTTAAAGGTAGCTCAAGAGGCGGGAGAGGAGGCAATAAGCATAGGATTTGAAATAGAGAAATTAGAAGAAATGGGTGATGATTTAAAGGAGGAGATATTGGACAGGATTTACGAAGTAGCTCGAGAGATGCACTTTCAGGATTTTTATCACGTGATTAACATAACGCACCAGCTTGATAACATAATCGATGGATGTGAAGATGCTTCAAACTCCATCACTACCATAATAAAGAGCTTGGTATACTGATGCTAGTTCTCACAATTCTCCTGGCTTTCATTTTATCAGCGATCGTAGGTAGCAACAATCTACCTTCATTTACAGCCACTCTTCACGGATCTGGTTTGGTGAAAAGGAAAGGAAGAGTAATTTTGGTCATTTTCGGTTTTCTTCTTGGGGCAACAATCGAGGGATATAAACTCCTGAAATTTAAGGAAATGATGCCTATTTTGCCTAATGAAACTTTAAACCTAGCTTTTTGCTTGATCATAATCATATTCTTAGCGTCAACGATATTAGAGTTGCCTATTCCTTTCTCCCAAACATTGGTCGCCTATTTAATTGGAGCCAGTTTAACCTTATCCCTTCCCATAAACTACGGTTATGTGATGCTTATTTTCCTTTCTTGGATTTTAACTCCTCCGATATCGTTATTATCCTCATCTGTAATCGTTAAAATATTTGAGCTTTGGATGGGAAAAGCAAAGGTGTGGAGAAGAGCCCTTCTCTGCAAAGTGCTGTTGATCATAGCGTCCATTTACACAGCTTACGTCTTCGGAATCAACACTCTAGGATTACTTTCGGCTATATTAAGTAGTTACGTCGGCTCATTTCTAGAAGCGACTTTTTTAATTTTAAGTGGAGCCTCAATCGGCGTAATTTTAACCAGGGAGAGGGGAATGAGAAGAGTTAGCAGAGGAATTTATCAGATCGGATATCTATCCGGAGCTTCCTCCCAGATAGGTGGAGCACTAGTAATAGAGATCTTCACCCAACTCGGAGTTCCAATATCTGTAACTCAATCAATCGTTTCGGGAATTATAGGCTCAGCTTTAACTAAGAGAGTTAAAATGATTAATTGGAAAAATTTCGCTGTTATACTAGCTCAGTGGTTTTTAACACCTTTAATAGGATTTTTTATAGGCTTTTTATTTACTTAGGGATCCTTAATCCCTTCTTTTGAAATTACGAAAATGGCTTCACCAGGAGGATGATGGGGACTATCCATTATTGAGGCTACCCTTGCGTTTCTAGCCTTTCTTAGGTAAATTCTATATGTGACCGCATGAGCAACAACATGGCCGCCAATCGGTCTAGTTGGATCTCCAAAATAAACATCTGGAGCTGCCTGAACCTGATTCGTTATTACAACAGCAACGTTGTAAAGTTCGGCTGTCCTTATGAGTTCGTGCATCAAGAGGTTTAAAAGTTGCTGTCTCTCGGCTAACTGGCCCCTACCTATATACTCAGCCCTAAATGGGGCAATAGCCGAGTCTATTACAACTAATCTGGCGGAAGTATCAACTATTTTCTTCCCTAACTCCTTTACTAGGAGAAGTAGGTGACTTGAATTGACAGCTTTAGCAACATGAATATTTCTGAGAGTTTCTATTGGATCTAAGCCTTTAGCTTCAGCTATTTCTTTAATCCTAGAGGGTCTGAAAGTTTTTTCCGTATCTATGTAAATAGCTGGAGCATTTAATCCTCCTTTTTCCTTAGGCATCTGAACATTAACAGATAATGCGTGACAGAGTTGTGTTTTTCCAGTGCCGTATTCACCATAGAACTCAGTAACGGCTTGAGTCTCTATGCCGCCTAGCAATAAGTTATCCAGATTTTTTGATCCTGTTGTTATGTATTCGACGCTCTTCATTCTTTCCATCACTCTATCCGCTGTTATGAAGTCCTTTTGAATTAAACCTAGTTTCTCGAGCTTAAGCCTAGCCTTCTCCTGAAGTTTGAGTACTCTATCCATGGATCCTCCAAGAATATCTAGTAAGTAAGTTGGGGATTGAACAAGAAGGTCCATTATAGTGTATATTCCTGCTGCATTTAGTTTTTGCTTTGTTGCCGGACCAATACCGGCTAGGTTTGATATATCCATGTCCTCTACGCTCGGGAACTTTGTTATTTTCTCCTCTTTCTTGACCATACTCCCATCCGGTGGAAACTCCAAGTAATAAGTTGCGGACTCTAGAACTTAAATCATAATTAACGTTTGAACTCAACTCCAAAAGGTTTTTATGTCTTATTTGAGGGGGAAATTAGGGATATACCCTACTGGGAGTCCTCGGGAATAATGAGGCTTGTCTTATATGCTTTAAATCCAATAGCCATCTAAGCATTCTTTCAACTCCAAGTCCAAACCCTGAATGGGGGGGCATTCCATAAAGCCTTAGGTCTAAGTACCATCTATAATCCTCTGGATTCAGACCTTGCTCCTTAATGCGGGAGAGGAGCATGTTATAATCGCTTATCCTTTCTCCACCAGACGTGATTTCTCCATAACCACCTGGAGCCATAAGGTCTGATGATAGCGTCACTTTTGGATTTGCTGGATCAGGCTTATGATAAAAGCTTCTGGTAGTTAATGGATAGGCTGTTACAAAAAAGGGCTGGTCAAACTCTTTACTAAGTTCCCTTTCAGCTTCATCTCCAAAATCTTCGCCCCATTTTACCTCCAAGCCTTTCCTCTTTAATATATTTATAGCCTCATCATAGGTAATTCTAGGAAATGGCGGTTTAGGTGGCTCAATTCTTTTTTTAAGAAGAGATAGCTCGTCCCGACATCTCTCTATAAGCTTTGAGATCATATATGTCACTAATTCCTCCTCAACCCTCATTATATCCTCATGGGAGGCAAACGCTACTTCAGCCTCTATATGCCAGAATTCGGTTAAATGCCTTCTTGTTCTGGACTTTTCAGCTCTAAAGCTCGGCTGAATCGTATACACTTTCTCAAACGAGCATATCGCGGCCTCCTCATATAGCTGAGCACTTTGAGTTAGATAGACTTTTTTATCAAAATACTTAACCTCAAACAATGTAGCCCCTCCCTCACAAGCTGATGTTATAAATGTAGGGGCTTGAATCCAGACATATCCGTTCCTTTCAAAGTATTCTTGAGCTGCCTTAATCAACTCGGATTTAATTTTCAGAATAGCCCTTGTTCTTCTGCCCCTTATGACAAGATGCCTCATATCAAATAAAAAACCGGGAGATTTAAGAGCGGACGGAGTTATGGGCCATTGTTTAGCTCTAGAGATTATTTTAAAATCAGTTAAATGAACTTCTTTTCCTCCAGGAGCTCTTTTATCGCTTACTATTTCTCCTTCTACGGCGATTGCTGATTCTACTCCGCATTCCTTCACTAAATCAAGTTTTTCTCCAAGTTTATCCTTATAGGCCACCATTTGAACATAACCAGAAGAGTCTCTTAGCATGAGGAATATCTTATTCTTATGAGTTCTTTTTTCACTTATCCACCCTAGCAACTTCACTATTTCCCCATCGCTTTTATCAAAAATGTCACTTGCATAGGCTGTCCTGTATTTCAGCCAACTGCTCATAAATAACCCTCAGCTGACTTCTTAATTATCACCAAACTTTTACCTCGATATCTAATTTAAAATATGAGGAGAATAAGCCTAATCCTCCCAGCAAAACGACCATCATTTCATGATTCTAAGAGCTAATTCGGTTACTTTATTAACTCCTCCCAGTCTCCTTGAGAGGTTAGAGAGGAGGCTTAATTTCCTAAGATGCAGAGAGTAATTCTCATCGATCGCGTATAAAGCTTTTTTAATTCTCTCCGGGTTTAACTCGTTCTCAAAAATAGCTTTTCCTAGACCTAATTCATTAATTCTTCTGGCATTTTCTTCTTGCTCCGTTTGTCTGGAGCTGGGAATTACAAGTATAGGCCTATGATTTAATATACATTGATCTATAGTTGCCCTTCCAGCTCTAGAGATAACTATTTTTGCAAATTTTATTAACTTCTCCCTCTCAGGAAACCAGCTATATTCTATAATGCCTTCGGAAGTTTTTACTAAGCACGGTTTAGTCTTAATCTCTCCTAAGGTGAATATGAAGTTAAAATACCTTTTTAACCTAAGCGCTATGTTTCGCATCTTCTGTACGAAAATTCTCCTCTCTTTAGAAGGCCCTGTTGCTGATACGTATATCGTCGGCTTTCGCGGATCTTTAAATAGCGATTCCATGGATTTTAAAAACTCATCGCTCAAATTGGCTTCTTTTCCAATCAATCCAACAAAAATTATCTTTTTAGGATTAACTCTAGCGTTAATGTTCCTTTTAGAAATCGTATAAGGAGGAGGAAGATCTATTAATGCTATAATATCTGATAAATTCCAGATTTTTGGAAATAATACTGGGGAAAGGAAATTTGCAAGTTTTATGAAGAATTTTCCAGTTTTTTGAGAGGGCAAGAAAACAGCAAGTTGATTAGCTATTGTTAATACGGGTTTAGACTTAATTTTTGCGGCGAGTATGGATGAGCCCCTTGAATCTGAAATAATTAGTGATGGTTTCATTTTTTCGATTATCAGCATCTCCATAATCACTTGTTTTACAAACGTGGGTAGTGCTGATTTTATGAGGAGTTTTGAGGTCGATCTTAGACTTAAACCTCCTTTACTTTTCCATCCGAGCTTAATTTCTGGAAGGGGAAAACACGGAAAATTGGCCGATGCGTAATGAACAGCTTCCCCATAGGTTGAAAACACTATTTTAAAGCCCTTTTCAGCGAAGCTCTCAGCTATCCTTAAGCTACGCCCTACGTGACCAAATCCGATTCCGCTTACGGTAAAATAGATAGTATTATGCATTACCCTCCATCAGGGCTTTTTTAATTACTTTTCCTTTTGGCTCTTCTTCCTCGAAAATTATGGCTGAAAAACGGTAAATCCTTACGTCTTCATCTAACCATGCATCGGGAAGCAACCCCGCCTTTAAACACAGCTGAGATAAAAATTCCTCAGGGCTCCAACCATATTCAACTGGAACTTGGGGAAGTAATAGGCCGGAATAAATTGATTTTTCAATCATCAGGCCATCTCTTCCTATAACTATCTTCTTAGGATAATCAAGGGGAGAGGATACCTTTATTTCCACGGGAGGGGTTAATACGCTTACCTCAAATATCACGCTATCCAGTTCTTCAATCCCCATTGGTGGAAATCTTGGGTCATTTACCGCAGAGTTTATAGCAGACTCTATTAAAGCCTCTATTAATGGTTTATAAGGCCTAGGAAAACCAATGCACCCCCTTAAAAACCTTTTCCCTGAAACCACCTTATTTATCGTCACAAAGACTCCAGCTTTCTCGTAAAGATTTTTTGGAGCATTTTTAGGCGGAGTTATTATTTTATTGCCTCTTAGATATTCCTCAACCGCTTTTCTTGCTAATTTAACGAGGAATTCCCCATCTTTTAATGAAAGCTCCATTTCAATAACACTTTATCACCAATTGTAACTTTAACCTTATCTCAGGCTTTTGGACATTGATTTATTAAGTCTCCCGATTAAACTTTATTAAGGAAGGGTGAAAGCCCGGTTTTGGAGAAGAAATTAGATTTCTTTAATTTAAGTATTTCAGAGGCGTTAAAAGAATGCCTAAGCTTGGCAAGTTTGGCATTAGATCTTTCCTACGCCTCTATAATCTATGAAAATAAGGAAATAGCTAGGGAAACTGTGGATATATCCGATTTTATAGATAGATTGGTTGAAACGATCATAATTAGATATGGAATAGCAACTAAAAGTTTTGAAGATGCCAGAAACTTGATGCCAACTGTAAGAGCTGCGTATATGATGGACAAAATTTCTGACTCTGCCCAAAAAATAGCAAAAATGGTTCTTAACGAGAAAAAATTGCTAAATGAGGTCAAAATAGCTCTAATGAGAGGAAAAGAAGTGGTTGGTTTAGCAAAAGTGGATAAAAAAAGCAAATTGAGAAATTTAACATGCGAAGAGGCTGCTATGAAGCTAAGCGTTGGGTTAGATGTGCTGGCTGTTAAGAGAAATGCGGAATGGATAATCAACCCTGAGAGCGATTTTAGGTTCAAATTGAATGATGTCGTGGTTTTAAGGGGGACTCAAGAGGTACTTGAGTTTTTTGGAATTTTTACGAAAGTTCAGGGTGAATTAAATGAGAGAATCATTGAAATGCTAAAAGAAATTAAGGATTGCTCCGAGATGTGTCTTTATTTAGGATATTCGGCGTTACTTTATGATTCTAAGGGCTTAGCCTCGGGAGCTATGTCATATAGAAGAAAACTTTTGAATTTGAAGGGAGAATTGAGAATAAAGCTAGTAGAGGAGTTTCAAGGTAAGAACGACAAGTTGGTTAATACTTTAGAGTTTGTAGATGTTCTTGATGAAATCTCAGCAGCTGGAGAGAAACTAGCTTCATCAATTAGAGGAGGGGGAAGATTACATCCCATACTTGAGAGAGTTGATGATGAGGCCAAGGAGCAATTTATGCTAATAAAGGTGGAGGAACGATCAATTTGGACGAACAAAACCGTTGGCGAGATGCTACTTGATGATAGGATAGGTGTTAAGATAATAGCTATAAAACGTAGAGGGCGATGGATATTTGATTTAACGGATGACACGAGAATAAATGCAGGAGATTTAATCCTTTTAGGCGGTTATAAAATAGGAATAAAGTCACTAGAGGAAATTGGAGGCGAGGTCAGGGAGGAGTAGGAATTGTATGGAGCTTCATAGGATTTTTAAGCCAGATGGCTTAAGAAAGTTAAGTCATAATTTCATCCCACCCTCATTACCGCATCGTGAAGAACAGATAGATGCAATACTAAATGCTTTAGAGCCTATTTTTCGTAGATCTCCATCTTCCTTTCTCTCTCCTGTTCTTCATGGCCCGACTGGCACAGGAAAGACGACAACTATAAGGAAGGTTATGGAGATCGTGATAAGGGAATTAAATGACATGAACCTAAACTACTTGCATATAAACTGTTCAGTTGCCGGTAAAACCTTCGTGGTTTCTCAAAGAATCTCGGAAAACATATCCGTATCACCAACAAGGGGGTATAGCGACTTTGAGATGCTACGAAGAGCTTATAATGAATTAGAGCTTAGGGATGAGTATCTATTGTTAGTTTTAGACGACTTAGATGATTTAATTAGGAGAGAGGGAGGAAGACTTCTTCTAATGCTATCACGAATTGAGGAATTTGAGATGGCTAGTAAGAGAATATTGCCTATTTTGATCGTGAGGAAACTCGAAGTTTTGAATCTTCTGGACAAGGCCTTAATCTCTAAGCTTATCGGACCAAGGATAGAGTTCAGCCCATATAGCAAAGATGAGATGAGATCAATAATTAAGCAAAGAGTTGAGCTAGCATTTAACCCAGAAGCTGTTTCTAAAAATGCCATTGAACAAATAAGTTTCAACTCAGCATTTTTAGGGGGCGGAGATGCTAGATATGGAATTAATTTGCTTCAAAGAAGCGGGTTTGTAGCCTTAGCCAGAGGGAGGAATAAAGTATTAACAGATCATGTCAGAGAAGCGCAATACCAACTTGACAACAGAATCCCTGAAGGGCTTATTAAAAAACTGAGGGACAATGGCCTGGTAACATTAATAGCCATAAGTGATTGTTTCAGACGTGATCCAGATAAATACTATGTTTATGTAGATGAGGTTTTTGAAAAAGCGTTATTCTTCGCTAAAAGGCTTTTAAATAAAGGAATTTCTAAAAAGGAGATAGAAGAGAGCATTAACTTCCTTATGGCGGAAGGGGTGATTTTTATGAATGAAAAAGGGATAGTTATGCCTATAACTTCAGCGAATAGTCTATATGAGCGTTTAATTAACGTTATATAATACTTTCACTCACCTCCCCCTCGTTTAGGCACAACTTAGGGACATTTATCGGCCGATATTTCCTTATTGAAATGAACGAAAAGATCACATTAAGAGTCCCGTTTAAAGGGAAACATCTAAAAAAAGTAAAGGCTGTTAAAAATCTAGCTAAGAAGCTTCTGCCTAGCGTTGAATTAGAAATTGAGCGCGCTAACAGCGATAAGATCTGCCTGATATACGAGGATAATGATGTATTTGAATGTTTCCTCTTTAACCCTAATCAAATAGATCTTGCTTTAATAGCAAGAGCGATATCCATCGAGAAACATCTAAAAACCGCTAAAGAGGAGATAAGAGAAGTAGAGAAGAAGGAGATAACTATAAAGGAATAATGTAGCAAAACTAACCTGGTGGGACCGGCGGGATTTGAACCCGCGATCACCAGCGTTCCATGCGTAGCTCCCCAGGTTCGCCGCTCAGCTCTGGCAGCCTAACCATGCTAGCCGACGGTCCCTTTCCCTATATAGAAA
>CAYLIY010000030.1:0-2264 GCA_964384015.1 uncultured Nitrososphaeria archaeon
CTCCAATCCCCTTTCTATGGCGACTATGCCTGTCCTAGCTATTTCGATTACGTTGAACTTTCTTAACAAATCTATAAATGCGTTTATTCCGTCTGGATCGCTCGTTATCTGAACGATTAGGGAGTCACGTGACACGTCAATCACATGGGCTTTAAAGGTTCTCACTAGCTGAAGGATTTCTGAACGGTTGTCTGGGTCCTTTGCTTCGATCTTTATCAATGCCAACTCCCTCAATATAGAGTTACTGACCTTAAGCTCCTTTGCCTCTATCACATCTACCATTTTCCTGATCTGCTTTACCACCTGCTTAGCAGTCGCATCATCGCACTTCAACGTGATGGTTATTCGTGATATTCCGTTAATTTCCGCCTTCCCAATGGCTATCGTCTCTATGTTGATCAATCTCCTCCTGAACGCATCAGCGATCCTGCTTATTATCCCCGGCCTGTTCTCCACAGCTAGAGCTATCACGTGAGCATCTTCTCCTACCATCAGCCCATTATCGCCTCTTTTAAAGGTTTTCCCGGGGGGACGATCGGGAATACCTTTTCATCAGGGTGTATTGGAACGTCTATGATGGTGCACACATCAAGACTTAAGGCCTTTTTAATAGCCTCCTCAAATTCATCATAACTCCCTACTCTAAATCCCTTGGCTCCAAAAGCCTCAGCTAACTTCACAAAGTCAGGTGTTTGGCCTAAGTCAACCGCTATAAATCTTCTTTTAAAGAATAGATCCTGCCATTGTCTCACCATACCAAACGCTCTATTGTTGAATATAATTACGATTACTGGAATATTCTGGGCCATCACCGTGCCGAGGTTTTGACAAGTCATTAAAAAACTTCCGTCCCCGTCAATGCACACGACATGCTTATCTGGACAAGCTACTTTGGCTCCAATAGCGGCTGGAAATCCGAATCCCATCGTGCCTAAGCCTCCTGATGTTATGAGGGTTCTCGGTTTAAGGACTTTGAAATGAAGGGCAACCCACATCTGATTTTGTCCCACGCCCGTTGTTATTATCGAGTTCTTGGGCAATTTTTCACGCAGAATCTTCAATATTCTCCAAGGCTTTAAGCCCCCTCCCCCCTCTTCATAACATTGCTTATATCGCTGTTTTAACTTCCTTATCCTATCTATCCATCTGAGTTTTTCATATTTCCTTGATAATCTGATTATCGCTCCATACAACATCCTTAATGCTTTCTTAGCATCTGATAGAATCGGTAGATCGACCTTAATGTTTTTATCGATCTCGGATTCATCTATGTCTATATGAATGATCTTTGCTTGCTTTGCGAATTCCGAAGGAACTCCAGTTGATCTATCCGAAAAACGAGTTCCAACAGCGATTATTAAATCAGCCTCGCTTACGGCCTCATTGGCCTCCATTCTACCATGCATGCCTATCATCCCTAAGCACAGGGGATGATCCTCGGGAATCACCCCCTTCCCCATTAGTGTCGTGACAACGGGAATCTTCAAATTCTCAACAAATAGCATCACCTCCTCACTAGCGTTTGAATGGATAACTCCTCCGCCACAGAGCATTAGCGGTTTTTCGGATCGAATTATCATTTCAGCGGCTTTTTTAACTAAAAATGGATCTGGTTCAGGAACATAAACACACCTTCCGCTGATATAAACCTCATCTGGGAAGGACACCTCTTTAATCTCCTCTTGTTGAACATCCTTTGGGAAATCTATCAAAACAGGTCCTGGTCTGCCATGAGTAGCGATGTAAAACGCCTTTTTAAATACAATTGGTATTTCACTAGCTGTTTTAAGTTGAAAAGAGTACTTGACGATTGGATTTACTATTCCAACTATATCGGTCTCTTGGAACGCATCTGAGCCTATGACCTTGGTTGGAACTTGTCCCGTTAAGGCGATGATAGGGGAGCTATCTAAATAAGCTGTCGCTATTCCAGTAACCAAATTCGTAGCCCCTGGACCAGAGGTTGCTATACAAACACCAGGTTTTCCAGAAGCTCTCGCATACCCATCCGCTGCATGAGCCGCTCCTTGTTCATGTCTCATTAGAACATGCCTTATTCCCGAATCCCTTAGCTCATCATAAAAGATTATCATCGCGCCTCCTGGAATGCCAAATACAACGTTTACTCCCTCTCTTTTCAATGAATTAATGGCAATTGAAGCCCCAGTTGGCACTTACATCACCAGCCTCTTACTTTAAGTCTGGCGATCATAGATCTTATAACCCTTATCGTCAAATAGGATTCCCTTGGCAATGATTATGTA
>CAYLIY010000030.1:2274-4196 GCA_964384015.1 uncultured Nitrososphaeria archaeon
GTACAGGTATATCTAACATGACGGAAAATGAGTTTGAGGGCAAGGTTAGCCTGAGCTGTTTTCTAAAATCCACAAGAACCAAGTTTAACCTTCCAGACAGAGTTTATGTCTTCGATACCACCCTTAGGGATGGTGAACAAACCCCTGGTGTATCATTTACAATAGATGAAAAGATTAAAATAGCTGAACAATTAGATAAGCTTGGAGTTGACGTAATTGAGGCAGGTTTCCCGATAAACTCTCCGGATGAGGCAAAAGCGGTTAAAAAAATCTCTAGTGAGAATTTCAGAGCCAAGATATGTGGATTGGCAAGATGCGTTAAGGGAGACATAGATGCCTGCATTCAGTGCGATGTAGATAGAATTCACCTATTCATAGCAACTTCGGATATACATTTAAAGTACAAGCTAAAGAAATCTGCAGAAGAGGCCTTGGAGCAAGCTGTTAAAGCCGTCGAATACGCTAAAGCACATGGATTTGAGTGCGAGTTTTCATGTGAAGATGCCACTAGAACGGAAATCAACAGGCTTCTAAAGTTCTATAAAGCAGTATGTGATGCCGGAGCCGATATAATAAACGTACCCGACACGGTCGGCGTCATTGACCCGGATTCCATGTATGTGCTAATATCCGTTCTAAGGGCAAATATTAACAGACCTATTTCAGTGCATTGTCACAATGATTTTGGTTTGGCTGTAGCAAACACCTTGGCTGGCGTAAAGGCAGGAGCTTCTCAAGTTCATGTAACGGTCAATGGATTGGGTGAAAGAGCTGGGAATGCCAGTTTGGAACAAGTTACAACGGCCTTAGCGTTGATGTACGGTGTTAAAGTGAACATAAATCTTAAGCTATTGACGCAAACATCTAAACTAGTTCAAAAACTAAGTTTAATCGACTTGCCGCCGAACCATCCAATAGTCGGCGATAACGCTTTCTCGCACGAGTCAGGAATACACGTACATGGTGTTTTAGAAAAGGCTACATGCTATGAGCCATATCCCCCTGAACTAGTTGGGCAAAGCAGGAGGATAGTGTTAGGTAAACACACGGGAAAGCACGCAGTGAGCTCATTCATAAAGGCGTATTTCGGAGATGTACCTGAGGATAAGATAAATGAGATCGTTAGGAGAATTAAGGAATTAGGAGCCAAAAAGAAGAAAATAGCTGAGAATGATGTGTTAACGATAGCTGAACAAGTATTAAGCGGGAAAATCAGGGAGGAGAGCGTTAAACTGGAGGAAATAGTTGTTATAACCGGAAACAAAATTACTCCAATGGCATATGTGCGATTAAGAGTTGGTGATGATGTGAAAGTTGCGGCCGGAAGTGGAGTGGGGCCTGTAGATGCCGCAGCAAATGCTATCCAAAAGGCATTAAAAGAAGAGATCAGGTTGCTAAACTATAAACTGGAAGCTATTACCGGTGGAACAGATTCGCTAGCTTCAGTAGAGGTTTTAATAGATGACTTAAAGGGCATAAAAGCTAGGGGGTCAGCTGTGAGCGGAGATATAGTGATGTCCTCAGTAGATGCATTGATAGAAAGCATAAACAGGTTATATGCTCATAGAAAACGTGTTAAAGATCTCGGTCTTAAAAGACTCTAGAGCAACACATTCTAGACCATAAAACTAAGTCAGCGTGAGATAACATACTTAACAAATTCGACCTTAAGCTTGACTTAGCTTTCTCTTGGCCATCAGGCCAAGCCTTATGAGCTCTATTATGACCTCCTCTACCTCTTTATTCTCCCTCTTTGCTATCCTCAATATGTTCCTCGATATATCCTGTTCAAGTCTAATTCTTGTTCTCACAATAAAGAAATTTACATGATTATGAAATAAAGCTTTTCCATTTCCCGTCGATGCTTCAGGAGTTCTTCTGGAGTTATCGCTCATAAACGCCTTTTAATAACGATATAGGCC
>CAYLIY010000030.1:4206-9132 GCA_964384015.1 uncultured Nitrososphaeria archaeon
ATATAGGCCAATGCCGTCCCGATGTTCACTCCAAGCACAGCGCCGGCTCCGATGTATGGATAAGGCATAGCTCCGGTTGGTGTTAAATAAACGGTGGTAATGGCCCTCATTATTGTTACCGTTTAAGAAGTCGTTGCAGGACTTGGGGATGGAATCTCAGGCCCTCCGAACTCTTCTTCAAGCTCATCTACTATCGGGTATCTTCCGGTCCCATGAAGATACTTATCCATGAAATCCGTGAAATCCACTCCGCTTGAACTGGAACCCCCAAGTACTCCTCAGTTAGAGGTTATCTAGGCGAAAAACTTAAGCTTTAAGATATTCTGTTTAACGTTTGCCTGAACTCTTAGCAAAAATCACTTATTTCAGTCTTTTTTACCATCTTGAGATTCAGGCAAACAATGAACTAGGCGTATGGGTCAGAGACGAGGGATGGAGAAGCTAAGGACCAGCAACAAGCCTCGGTATTGGGCCGGATAGTAGTCTTAGGCTTCTCTTTCCCTAGTCTACACGGCTCTAACAGTTAGTTGGAACATAGCTTTTAGATCTACAGACATTTAAAAAATCCCCTTAAAATCTAATTGATGAGCTCTGACAGGGTAGCCGCCACGCTTATCGGGCTAGCCTTAGTGCTTAACTTCCCGTTGTGCTTATTCATCGCAGCCTTTGTCATTCTTTTGTTAGTTTATGGCTTGTTTCCTAGGAGAGGAGTAAGGGTGAGCTCTAAGGTTGTCAAAATCGCGAGCAAAGTAGTTGGATGTTCAGCGCTTGCTCTCTCACTACTCCTCTTAGCTGGTCTACTGATAGTCAGCGCTCCTTTGTCAGTCATGGTTATGTTTCTAACAGTTTTCCTAGTGCCCAGCGCTGCCTTGACACTATATGGATTTGAGATAGGCGTAGTACCTCGCTTTAGTACTAAAGTGGCAGCATACATACGTGCGTCGATCGTTGCCCTCGTAACACTGGCGTTGGGCTTAGGCACGATCATAGCTTACGTAGACCTAATACTTTCGGATGTAGAATTTCTAAGCAAGATACATGAGGTTGGAATAGAAGCAGCTAAGGCTATGCTACCCGGCTGGATCTTAGCGCTATGTGGTTTTGCGCTCGGATCTTTTCTTTTTGCGCTTGGTGCTATAGCTTTAGTTTGTTCTAAGCGCGTAGTTGAAAAAATTAAGAACTCTCCACGGCCAGCATGGATCCCAGGCCGATCTAAAGCTGGCCAAGTCTTTGTGCTAGCTTTTTCAGCTCTGCTCATAGGAGTAGGGCCGTTCATTTACTTAAAGAGTAAAGTGTTCTTAGCTGGAGCGCTGATTTCTTTCCTTGGAGCCTATTGCACGCTGTTGATTGTGGATCAGCCTGCTCTTAAGGCCACTTATAAAGAGTTAAGAGCTATCCTGAAGCTGGGAGGCTAGCGATAGAAGTTCAGAATGATTCTGCCTCCAAGATTATTAGAACAGGCTAGATAGCGATCGAGCTTGAACTCGAATCCGAAATCTAGAAAATGCGCTGACAGTAAACTGTTAACTAACCTGAGAGCCTCAAGTGTAGCGAAAGTTAAGGCTATAGTAAAAACAACAGCTAAAGAGGCTATAACTAAGAAGTCCAAGTTTTTATATCCGATCGCATTTACTTTACTAGCTTCCTCCACACGTATGTGAACAATAGAGTTATAACCGCCCCGCCTAGCATCCAGAGCCATGGATTACTGAGCAATTGATTTATGATGGACTCTTTTACTGCTGTAGCTTCGAAAGCTATTTCTGGCGTGCGAGCAGCTTTTGTGGGCAGACTGACCTTTCCTAAGAACCCCTGAATCAGCATACCTACTCCGCTTGTCAGCATCAATACGCAAACGACATAAAGAGCTTTTTTTAGAACTTCTATGGCTCTTTTAACCTCCATTTTTTCCGGAAGTATCACTATAAGCTTCTTTGAAGGCTCGTAGTACTCGACTTCACGCCTCTTTTCGCTGAGCCTCTTAAACTTTACCTTGATTAGCTCGACCTCAAGCAGCTTCTTGACATTATATTGGACTGTCGTTAAAGGCAGATTCAGCTTTTCAGCAATCTGTGAAGTGGAAAGAGCTTCTTCAGATAAAACTTCCAGTATTTTCCTAGCTGTGTCGTTATTCAAGGCCTCTATTATCTTCTTAGAGCTCTCATCAAACGGCAAGATTATGAACAGCTTTTCAGGCTTAACTTCCATGGAGCAACCTCCAAATAGAAAGCAAATCATCTCTTGGATTTATATGCTAGCAGAGCTGTTATCGAGACGGCTACGAGGATCAAGATTGCGCCAACTTGAATCAAGCTTTCTTGATTCTCCGCTGTCAATTCTCCCAGCACTTCTGATCGCGGTTTGACTCCAGGAGTAGGAGTAGGAGAAGAAGGAGGAGCATACCAAACTCCTTCCTTCTTCTCAACAAATAGCACTTCTTTATCGTCAATATCCACGTAAGCAGATAAGTCCTTGTAGAGGCTGTGGGTTTCGTTCAGGGGGACAGTGACCGAGCACTTGATCTCCACTACTTCATCGTGTCTGTTTATCCACCTTCCTTGGACGCTTACGTTCCCTCTCGATTCGGTTAAGAAAGACTTGACTTCCTCGCTCGTCTTGGCTACTTCGATAGCGGAGCTCTTAACTTCTTCCGGAACAATCTCTTCAGGCTCGACTTCTGAGAAGCTCACGACTTCGTAATTCTTGGCCGAAGCCCACTTGAATACAGTTTCCCAGGCAAACGCTCTTCCCTCAGATGCTTCAGGAGTGCTAGGAAGAGGCTTGCTCAATATTTTCATGTAGACAATAAACCAGTCTCCAATTTTCCTTAATACATAACAGTCAGCTCCTAAGCCCCCATAGCTTTTCACATTTATTTTCTCCTCAATTATCTCTTCAGCTACTTTTCTAATCCCTCCCTCTTCCTCAGGTTTCAATTCGAACTTGCTGTAGACGTTTATGTGAACCCTCAACGCAGGAGCGCTCTGAGGAGCTTCTGTTGTCTCCGATGCTTCCGGCTTTTTCTTAATCAAGTACTCTCCGCTTTTAGAATCGTATTCAAAGAGGAGCTTCGTATACAATTCTTTGTTCTCTTTATGTAGCTCCACAGCCATCACAATAGTGTAAACTCCATCTTTCTCTTCAGTTATCTTACATATCGATCGAATAGACTTATATTCTTCCCATTCTGGAATAGTCTTCATTATTATTTCCTTAGCTGATCTAACTATGCCTTCCTTAACATCCTCGCTAATCGAGATTGCCCCAGGTTTAACTACAACCTTTATCTCAGGAGGCTGAGCTACGACTAGTACGGGAGTTATTAAAAGGACAACTATCAGGAAAGCTCCAACCAGCCTCATCTCAGAACAAAATATACATGTAAAGCCTCATCTAAAAAGAATTCCGTAAACTACGAATTAATTCGTAGTTATAATTGAAAATACGTGATTTAAAGGACTTATCAGGAAAACATTACTTCCTTACATCTACTATAGTTAAACCTTTGATGGATAACAAGTTTTCAGCTGAATTCACTTCTCAACAGTTGCGTACAAGTCGGATATATTGTTCTTGCTCTAATTTCCCCTTTTAGTTTCTGAGAGTACTCCGTCGTTAAAATTAGCCATCGCTATGAAGGCTTTTCCCAGCCCTGGAATGTAATAGTAGCCCTCATGGAGACTTGCACCGAACAACCTAAAACTGAATAGTATTAACGTTTTCCTTATCGACTTATCTCAACCAATGGAATCTTCACTTCTTTCCTGAATGCTATGAGTCTGTAATCTTGATTATGAATTCGCCCTCTGCCAAGTATACCTTGTTTAATAAAGGGAGAATAGTATAAGTAGTACTATAGCTTCGATGGGTATCAGCGCGATTAAGGTAAATATCAACTCGGAGGCCCTAAGACTGTTAGCTTATCCCTTGATGGGCTTGACGAAAATCGAGATCGGGGTTGTTAAAAGGGCTAAGAGGCCGGCTGCTATGAAGGCTATCGTGTAGCTCGTCGTCACATCATAGGCGTATGCGGCTAGTATCGGGCCGAAGATTCCCCCGCCCCCATAGGAAGTGAATAAGATTCCTTATGCGCTGAATATGGCCTTAAATGGATTATTTTAGGGTTTCCGCTTCACGTTCCCAAGGTGCAAACATAAACTCGATATCAATCAAATTTATCCTATAACACGGGAATAGGGCTTGGTCTACCCTATAATCTAGGCTTAAATAACCTCACTAAATTGAAGAGCTGGGAAGGCCTTACCTCTGAGTTCTTCAGGTCCCTGAATATCTCGAGCAGTAAGTTATTAACCTTCAAGTTCCCAAGCTCCCTCATTATCAGCTTTAAACACGGATCGTCCTCGTTGATTAACAGATGATCCCTGACGTGATATCCCTCCTCAACGAACCCGCTGAGGTGAACAACTCTTATTCTTTCCCTTAGGGCATCGATCCATCTTTCTACGCTCTTAACCGCGTCCTTCTTTCCCTCCCTCCTGATGGCTATCCTAGCCGCGTGGCTCACATCAAGACAGACATTCGAGTTAGTTTTCTCAACAACCCTCCTGAACTCATCCAGCCTCTCCCTCACGTTCTCGATAATTACCTTTAAGCCCAGCTCTCTTCCGAGGGACATCATCTCCTCAGCCGACTTAATGGCCGCCTTGATAGCCTCATCCCTGATCTTAGGTGATTCTTCTATTGCTTGATCCGTTGATAGATGCAAGACAACATAATCGGCCTCCACATTGGAGATGGCCTTAAGAAATTCCTTACAAACCCTTATTGAGGTATCTCTTATCTCTTTAATTGGAGATGACAGCCTTACATCCCTCCAAGGTCCATGAAACGCCGCTTTCAGTCCAGAATCGCGAATTATCCTGATCACCTCGCTCCAAGGCACCTCCCCTTTAAACGGCCATGGAT
>CAYLIY010000030.1:9142-9663 GCA_964384015.1 uncultured Nitrososphaeria archaeon
AGTCCAAACTAACCTCAACGTAGTCAAATCCGGTCTTCACCATTTCAGATAAAGTTTCCTTTATCCTGTTCCTATTTCCGTACCAGAGCGGAAAGCCTACCCTCATGTCTTAAAATTTGATGTTCATCCATCGTTAAAAACATAAGATGTTGGGGCGATCACAAGCTTACACGAGCATGCATAATTTTGTGCGTCAAATATCAAAATAAGCGAAATAAGTTCTCCTGGCAATAAGGCTAAAAAGAGAGAACATAAAGCTTCTTTTCCGGTAGCTCATGGCTTTGAAGAACAGATCGAACTTCATGATTTTGCTTTGGTAAGGAGGACTAGCCTCTTCATTTTGCCCCCTCCTCCCAGATTAGCTTAAATAAGGTGTTGAGCAGCCTTTTTTCTCCAGTAGGGGAATTCTTCGACGAGCCTGTTTATGAATTTCTTATGGATTGCTGAATATCGATTAAGCAGGAACTCGAGAAACTCATGCCTCAAGGTTCTCATGGCTTCTTCTAGCTCCTCCTCATAAG
>CAYLIY010000031.1:0-2054 GCA_964384015.1 uncultured Nitrososphaeria archaeon
AATTAGTAGCGTATTCTCATAAAATAGGGGTTTCAAAGATCTATGCGGACAGATGAAGGTTTAGATTAGGTGTTAGGCCAAATATGGTCAGAAAGCTCATTGATAAGTTTCCAACCTTGAGTGATAAATATTCTCGACTCACTGAGAAGGAACTGATGAAAAAATACACAGAATCGATTGAAATACTCTCTAAAGCGTGTAGAGAATATGGTTTGGAGTTTGAGGATGTTTCTTATTTTAAATGATGAAATTTCAGATCAGTTTATCGAAATTTATTTTTTGAGCTAGCTTATGAGTTTTTTTGAGTTTTTTAAGGAGAAGTTCTGCTTTTCTGTCTGAGATCACCTTGCCATATCTGTCAATGTTTTCTAGCACATTCTTAGGAAGCGAAAAGAGGGACGCAAAGGCCATGGGATTTAAAAACTTAGTTTTTATGTCCTTAAGCCTAGTTTCTACGTGCTCTTTATTCAATTCCTTAACGGAGTGGGCATTTGACGCTAAGACAAAGCCCCAACAAGATGCGAATGATGGAACAAAGGCTTGATAAGGATGAACGTTTTTAAACTCCTCTTTAATGGTTCTGCAGATTGTTGGGAACGATATCTCAAAGTAAAGGTGGGAGAAGTTAACTGATTCAGCTTGAGTTACTATCACTCCATCCTCCCTAAGAGAGTTTTTACAGACCTTATAAAACTCCTTAGTGAAAAGCTTCGACGCTATTCCAGAGCAGGGATCTGTTACGTCCACTATTATTACATCAAACTTGGAATCTGTGTTTTCTACGTATTTTCTCCCATCTTCATGAATTATTTTCACGCGCGAATCATCAAAAGCCCCACCTGGAATCTCTGGAAGATATTTCCTGACAACATTCATTACTTCGGGATCGAGATCGACCAATACGATGTTTTTAACCGTGGGATGTTTAAGGACCTCCCTTAACGCTCCTCCATCGCCTCCCCCTATTATTAGCACATCTTTTGGGGATCCGTGAAGGATCATCGGTGGATGAACCAGTGATTCATGATAGATCCATTCATCAAACTCCGTTACTTGCGGCTTCCCATCTAGAAAGAGGATTTTTCCGAAGACTTCATGCTTAATAACCTCTATTAGCTGATATTTTGATTTCTTCCTAAAGAGAAGCTCACTCACCCTGAAGGAATGCATGTAATCTACGCATATCTTCTCGCTAAACCAAAGACCAAGTGAAATTACTTCTGTCATTTGTTTTACCTCATACTACGGAAGTTCATTTACTATTTCGCCTAAAAATGTTACGATCCATGAGCTAAAGTTAGAAAAGGGCTCTTTTCAACATCTATTCCAGGTTCTTTTTTATCCATTCTCTTATGAATCCTTCAGGCATTGCTCCTACAAACGCATCCACTTCCCTTCCGTTCTTAAACATTATCACAAAAGGTATGCTCGTTATTCCGTATCTGGATGTGATTTTTGGATTCTCATCGACATTGACCTTAGCTAGCACTACTTTCCCGTTAAGCTCCTTAATTATCTTTTCTAGAATCGGCGCCAACATTAAACAAGGGGCACACCATCTGGCCCAGAAATCGACTATCACCGGGATTTCCTTAGATCTTTTGACGACCTCTTCCTCAAAATTCTCGTCTGTTGCCTTGAAAATTAGGTTTTTCTTTCTTTCCTTAGCAATTAATGACTTTCTGATAAGCTCTTTAAGCTTTCTCTTCATAATTTTCTCCAGCTCTTCGTCCTTCATTTTAACCGGAGTTATTTAAAAATTAAAGTAGCTTAAAAGGATATCGAATCAAATTTATGGCTATTATAAGCATGAAAGCCCTTATTTCTTCCCTAAACAGCTTTTAGGTCCCACTATCAATATTTTGTTTGGAACGGAATTAAGATCCTTATTCAGTCTCCCATCTTTAACAGCTGTTATTAAAAAGCTTTCCTCGGAAATCTCCGATAAAATCTCCCGAAGCGTCAGTTTAGGGCTTATCACTTTAAAGCCTGGAAAGCCTAAACGGTAATTAAACGATATCCTCGGTTTAAACTCTATCTTAGAAGAAGATAAG
>CAYLIY010000031.1:2064-9366 GCA_964384015.1 uncultured Nitrososphaeria archaeon
CAATTATTCTCTCCGATGCCAAACTTTCACCAAAAATTTTAATAATCTTCCATCTCTTGCTTTTTACATTTAGCTTGCTCATCTTCTCAATTTTTTCCCTAATATCATCCTTTTTCAGATCAGAAACTAGAGCAACGCCTTCTTTAATTAATTCCATTCGTGTGGGTTTTCCTAAAATTAAAACAGGCTTTCCTAAACATGCAGCCTCTTCCGAAACCGTTCCTGAATCTGTTATCACAAGGCTTGAGAAGAGCTCAAGGGTTATGAAGTCTATGTAGTCAAGAGGCTCAAGCATGAGTATGTTGTCCGCTTTAAAGAACTTATCATAAAGATTTGCGCTTCTCAGCATATATTTGGTCTCCGGATGAACGGGCATGATGAAGAACTTATCAACCGATTCTATTGCTTTTAAGAGCTCATTTAAACGATTTTTGGTCACGTTTATTGGCTTATGCAAAGTCAATAAGCAGTACTCATCTCCCTTTAGATCCAACTCCCCTAGAATTTTTGGATCCTCCCTTGCTATATCAGCAAACCTAAGCAGAACATCAACAACAGTGCTACCAGCTAAGTTTACTTTATCTCTGTCATAACCTTCATTTAACAGGTTCTCATAAGCGTTCCTGGTTGGGGCGTAACAAATGCTTGAAAAGGAGTCTATCAAATGTCTTCTGATTTCTTCCTCATCATTAAGGTCATAGGTTCTATATCCAGATTCGATATGCAGAAAAGGAACCTTAGCGATATTTGAGGCTATTGCAGTAGAGAGTACGGTTTTAGAGTGACCAGCAGCGATTACGTAGGTGGGCCTCTCCTCATTAATTATGTCAAATAGCTCCATAGTCGAGCTTTCTATATCTGGGCCCGTGAATTTTATCACATGATGGGGTTTAGGATAACGCAAATAGAGGTAATGAGCCCCCTTCATAAACCAACCTCTATCCTGTTGGACGTCAACTAGTACAAACTTTATCCCTCTTTTCCTTAATTCTTCGATCAGAGCAGCTGTTTTAATTATTTCAGACCTTCTTCCGATCGTTATGAGGAGCTTCATTCCCCTCTCCGAGACTAACAAAGTTATAGTAACCGTTTTAAATAAAAATAATCAGGTCTATGTTTAGATGGAATGAATAAGACAATACAGGATAGAGTTGTAGCGTTGATCTTATGTGGGGGATTCGGCACCAGGCTTAGACCATTAACCTGTTATAGGCCAAAGCCCTTAATCCCCTTTCTTAATGAGCCATTGCTCTTGAGGATAATAAATCGATTGAAGTCGCATGGGATAAAGGACATAGTCTTAGCAGTTGGCTTTTGGTCTGAAGTAATCGAAAGAAAGATTAAAAAATGGAGCCTGGACGTGAATATAATGCTTTCAGAGGAGGACAGACCTCTTGGAACTGGAGGAGCTATTAAGAACGCTTCAAGATATCTTGATGAATACGATAGATTTCTTGTCCTAAACACTGATGTAGTTTGTGAGGTGGATTTTGGAGATGTTTACCGCCAACATGAGAAAGGAGAGGCTTTAGCGACTGTTGTTCTTAAGGAGGTTGAGGATGTTAGCGGCTTTGGCGTGGCAGCTGTTAAAGGGAGAAAAATAGAGCTATTTATAGAAAAACCAAAGCCAGAGCAGGCGCCCAGTAGGTGGGCTAATGCTGGGATATACATTTTTGAAAAAGAAATTTTGGACATTATACCGGAGGAGAAAAGAGAAATCAGCCTAGAACGGGAGATCTTTCCAATTATCGTTAAAATGCAAAGAATGGAGGCTTACTTTTATAGGGATATTTGGTTCGATATAGGAACCATCAAGAACTATATGACAGCTACACAAGAGTACCTAAAGAAGTACGAGGCTGAGGGAAAGATTATTCTCCCTAAAAATCTGATTTCAGGGAAAACTCGATTAAATAAACCCGTTTTAATGGATGAAGGCATAAAATCAGGAGATGAAGTAATTTTAGGTCCATTTGTAGTAATAGGCAAAGATGTGAAAGTAGGGGAAAATACTGTCATCAAAAAATCTATAATATTCGACGGGGCCAGAATAGGAAGTTCCTGTGAGATTCAGGACTCAGTGATAGCATCGAATTGTGAAATTGGCGATGGATCCATTATAAGAAATTCCACGATTGCCGATTGGGTTAGGATAGGCGATGGAGTTAAAATACTCGGATCTGTTGTATTCCCTGGAAAGAAGGTAAATAAAAACCTGTCAAATGGGACGATTTGCTATTAAAGTTGATTTAAAAACCCTTATCACGTAATCAACCTGTCTATTTGTTAATCCTGGATATATCGGGAGGGAAAGAACGGTTCTACATGCTATCTCCGTGTTTCTGAGCTTGACATCATATCCTAGCCTCTTATAAATCGGAGAATGATGAACAGGCCGTCTATAATATACGGTTGCCCCTATCCCTTTTTCATTCAATATTTGAAGAATTTCATCTCTATTTTTCTTGATTATCCTAACTGTGTAATAATTCCAGTTAAATACAGCGTTTTTCCTTTCCTTGGGAAGAATTAACCCAAGTCCACTAAGTTCCTTATTATATTTCTCAGCTATATTTCGTCTCAACGATAAAATTCTATCCAATTTTTTCATCTGAACTATTCCCATCGCCGCTAAAAGCTCGGGCATTCTAAGGTTTAATCCAAGAATTTTTGATTCATAGAGCCTTTCCTGCCCATGGGTTCTGATGACCCTTAATTTCCAGGCCAGTTCATCATCATCCGTTATCACAAAGCCGCCTTCCCCTGTTGTTATTATTTTAGAGGGATAAGTGCTAAAACAGCCGACTATGCCAAAAACACCTACTTGCTTACCCTTGAATTTTGATCCAAGCGCTTGTGCAGAATCTTCGATCAAATAAAGACCATGTTCCTCTGTTAACTCCTTTATTTCGTCAACATAAGCTGGATAACCGTAAAGATGAACTAAAATCACAGCTTTTGTTTTCCTTGTTATTTTTCTCTTAACATCATCGGGATTTAGACCGTAATTGTCTAAGGTTATATCCGCAAAAACGGGTTTAGCCCCGACCATTAGGACTGTGTTAACTGTTGATAGGAAGGTAAAGGATGGAACGATTACTTCATCCCCTTTTTTTATGCCTAGAGCCATTAAAGAGGCAAGAATCGCTGAAGTTCCTGAATTCATAGCTATAGCGTGTTTAGCTCCTGTATAGGCCGATATAAGTCTTTCAAATTCCCTAACAGCCTCCCCTCCTTCAGCGCTAGCATTTGTTAGGTTGCATTTTAAAATTTGTTCTTTAATCGCTCTTATCTCATCTTCTCCAACCCAGGGTTTACTTATCGGAATGAATTTACTTTTCAACGAGCGTTACCTCTTAAGTCCTCGAGAACTTTATCTAGTTTTAAGACTTTCGCGTTATATATCCTCTTCATGTACTCAAGGGATCTTTGATGCTCCTCAATAGGCTTTCCAGCTACGCATTCAATGGGTATTATCAGTTTATATCCCCTGAAGAACGCATCAGCAGCTGTGTGTTGGATGCATATATGCGTATGAACTCCTGTTAATATCAAAGAATCAATCCCCATGCTCTTGAGGCACTCATTTAATTTTGTTCTAAAGAATCCACTATAAGTGTTCTTTTTAATGATTATATCACCTTTCTCAGGCTTTAGCTCTTCTATTACTTCTGAATCAGGAGATCCTTCCATAGCATGAGGGCCCCAAACGCTAAGTTCATGATCCCCCGGCTTATGCGAGTCGCATATATAAATCACTGGTATTTTTGCTCTTCTAGCCTCTGTTAAGAGCGCTAAAATACCGGGAATTATGGACTTGGCTTCTTTAAATCCTAATTTTCCGTGAACAAATTCCTTCAGCATATCTATGATTAGTACCGCCTTTGTCATGTCATCTCTCCAATATTAGGAATCCTTTAAATCTTTAAAAATCGGCTTAATCAAGCATCACTTAAGCTAATCGCTTTCGTAGAAATATTCTCCCTTCTCCTTTTGAATCCTATCGAGCCTGCTTCCCTCTTTGTTTATTCTCGGCCTTCCGCTATGCGGATCCCTCCTTATCGTTATGCCAACACGCTTCAAAAATCTGTTAAAGCCATTTCTTTTGTCTAAAGGCCCATAAGCATGTCCATTAACCCCCGGTTTCCCGTCAAATACTATTATTCTATCGGAAACGCTATCGGCTAGGATGAGGTCATGATCAACGACAACCCCGGTTTTACCTCTCAGTTTAATGTACCTATTTATTGCCGTTGCTAATCTTAATCTATCTTCCACATCGATAAAGGCTGAAGGTTCATCCAGCAAATAGATATCGGCATCTCTCATTAAACAAGTTGCTATATATGTTTTCTGAAGCTCTCCTCCAGACAAGTCCACGATTTTTCTTTCTAAAAGCTTTTCCAGATTTAAGGGCTTGATTAACGACTTTGTATCGAAATCTGAAATGGAATTTTTTTCCGATTTTTCCAAGATAAACTCCTCGACCGTTCCATCATAATCTTGAGTTAGATATTGAGGTTTATAGGATAAAGCAGTCCTTTCAACCATAAACTCCCCCCTATCTGGCTTTATTTCACCAGCTAGTATCCTTATGAATGTCGTTTTTCCGGTGGCGTTAGGCCCTAAGATGCCTATAACCTCCCCCTTATAAATTCTCCCAGACTCCGCCTTAAGCGTGAACTTATCCCATCTCTTCTCAAGGTCTGTATATTCAACAGCGATTTCTTCCTGGACAGTGGTTGTTAGCGGGGCTCTTTTCTCAAACATTATTCTCATTTCCCTGAATCTAATGTTATCTGTCGGTATATAACCGTCCAGAAATATATTAATCCCCTTTCTAACGCTTTCCGGCTTGCTGAAGATGCCATATGCTCCAGGATCCCCATATACAACAATGACCTCATCGCTCAGATAATCAAGAAAGGCCAAGTCGTGATCAACTACTACAACCGCTCTTTTTTCTGAAACAAGACTACGAATAAAACGAGCGATCTTCAGCCTCTCGTATACATCGTTATATGAGGAGGGTTCATCGAAGAAATAAACATCGGCGTCCTTTAGCGACGCGGCTGCTATAGCAAGCCTTTGAAGCTCTCCACCTGATAACTCCTCTATATCCTTATTTAACGCTGTTGTTAAGCCTAATTTTTGAGAGATTACGTCTAGTAGACCTCTTTCATCCACTCTTCTTAAAAGCTTACTAACTCGTCCTTTTACAACTCTTGGTAAGAGAAACACCGGTTGGGGCTTAAGGGATACTTTCAGCAGCCCATCATATAGCGACTTAAAATACTTCTGCATCTGTGTTCCCCTGAAATATTCTAGAACTTCCTCTTTAGTCGCCTCCCTTTCCCTTCCAAAGTTAGGCATTAATTTTCCTGATAGAATGTTTATCGCAGTTGTTTTTCCTATTCCGTTTCTACCGACTATTCCCATGACCTTGCCTGGCTTTATAATAGGTAACCTAAAGAGCCTGAAACCATTGGGCCCGTATTGATGGATAAGGTCAGTTGAGAGTTCCTCTGGTAAATTTATTATTTTTATCGCGCCAAACGGGCATTTTTTAACACAAATTCCACATCCTGTGCACAGAACTTCGTTTATTATCGGCTTATTACCCTTAAAGACTATGGTCTGCTCCTCCATTCTTATTCCTGGACAAAAGCGATAGCATTCATGTTGACATTTATCAGGATTACATAATTCTCTATCAATTACGGCAATTCTCATGAGTCCATCACGTTATTTAGCTTCACCTATGGGATCCGAGGTTAATTATACCAATACCTGATTATTTAAGTTACCTGCCTGAATTTTTAGGAAATCCATAGTAAATAGATTGTTTATCGCAGGATCACGGGATTTAAAACTTTAAATCCTTCAACTCGCTTATGTCTATTTGTTCAAAGCTTGGTAAAAATCTTATTTAGGCCCCTGAGCTAATTAGAGTATATCTATGAATGATACGCTATTTAACTAGGAAATATAACTGGGAGGAGATCAAGAAAAGACTAGATGAAGATGTAGCAAAATGGTTTAGCAGGTTTAAGAGGCTAACTCCGCCACAGGAGTATGGTATTATCCCCATATTTGAGGGGAAAAATGTTTTAATCTGCGCTCCAACTGGTTCTGGCAAGACTTTAACTGCTTTTCTATCTATTTTGAGTAGGCTTTTTTCGTTGGCTAAAGAAAATAAGCTGGAAGATAGGGTTTATTGTGTTTATGTATCGCCTTTACGTGCTTTAAATAACGATATATACAAAAACCTTTTAGCGCCAATAAAGGAGATTAACGAGATTTGTAGGAAAAGAACTGGAGCGGAATTTGAAATAAGAATCGATGTGAGAACAGGAGACACCCCCTCTTCTCGCAGAGCTGGCATGCTGAAGAAGCCACCTCATATACTAATAACCACTCCAGAAACCCTTGGGATAATAATAGCCGCTCCAAAGTTTAAAGAGCACTTAAAAAAAGTCAATTGGGTTATAGTTGATGAAATTCATAGCATATGCGAAAGCAAAAGAGGAGTTCATCTAGCTGTCAGTTTAGAAAGACTTCAAGAAATGTGCGAGAAGGAGTTCATAAGGATAGGATTATCAGCTACCATAAATCCATTAGAAGAGGTGGCTAAATTCCTTGTTGGGTTTAAAGATTGTGGAGAACCGAGGGATTGCTATATAGTGGATGCAAGGTTCGAAAAGAGAATGAATTTGAAATTAATTTGTCCAGTTCCAGATTTACTTAACTCCTCGTCTGAACGCGTATCAACTAGGTTGTATGAAATTCTCTCGGACATAATAAAGAGCCACAGGTCAACCCTGGTGTTTACCAATACAAGATCCGGTACCGAGAGAGTCGTATATCATTTAAAGAAGTTAGGAGTAATAAACGCTGATGAGCTTGGAGCTCATCATTCATCTCTTTCTAGAATAGAGAGGATAGAGGTAGAAAATAAACTAAAAAACGGGGAAATGAAAGGAGTTGTTACCAGCACCTCGTTAGAGCTAGGGATAGACGTAGGGCACATAGATGTGGTTGTTCAGATAGGATCCCCTAAAGGAGTTAACAGAGGATTACAAAGAGTTGGGAGGTCTGGACATAATATTGAGCGAATTTCCCGGGGAATTTTTATAGCCATGGATCTGGATGACCTAGTTGAGGATGCTGTTTTAATCAGAGAGGCGTTGATGGGCCATTTAGATAAAATTCACATTCCTCGAAATTGCTTAGATGTTTTAGCTCAACACATTGTTGGAATGGCTTTACTGAAAAAGTGGAGAGTTGATGAGGCTTTTAGAG
>CAYLIY010000032.1:0-6873 GCA_964384015.1 uncultured Nitrososphaeria archaeon
GTGTTAAGGGATCAATTGTCAGCTATTATTTTAAGCTTACTATTAATGGGCAGAAAAACGTCGATAAATGATTTAAAGAGGTTAATTAAGGGGAAAAACGTCGTTGTTTTTGGAGCCGGCCCATCTCTGGATGAGGATCTTGAGAAGCTTCTCATGCATGGGTTGTTAAATAGGCTTGTTAAAATATCGGCTGATGGGGCTACATCAGCTCTAATTAGGCGGGGAATAATCCCCGACGTAATAGTCACAGATCTTGATGGCGATGTTCATGATATAAGCCTAGCTAATGGAAGAGGGGCGATAACGGTGGTACATGCTCACGGAGATAATGTGGATAAAGTACTAAGATTTACGCGAACCCTAAAAAACTTGGTGGGAACAACGCAAGTTCTTCCGTTCGATGATATTTTCAACTTTGGCGGCTTCACGGACGGAGATAGATGCGTCTTCATGGCTGATGAAATGGGAGCGAAGATCATAATCTTAGCAGGAATGGACTTTGGTGAGAGAATTGGAAGGTATTCAGGGAAGAAATCTGGACATATTAAGACTAAGGTGAGGAAATTAAAAATAGGAAAAAAGCTTCTTGAGTGGTTGGCCAAAAGATCCAAATCAAAGCTTTATAATCTCACCAGTCACGGGACGAAGATTAAGGGTTTTAAAAAGATAGAGATCAATTATTTGAGGGATATCCTGGGCGATGAAGGCGATAGCCATAAAATCACCTGTAATTAGGGGAGGAGAAAACATAGTAGAGGTCATCTTGAGTTCAATTAAGAAGGCCGGAGAGGAGTTAAGGGATGGAGATGTCTTAGCGATAGCGGATAAGGTGGTCGCTGTGGCAAGCAGGAGGATAGCTAGATATGAGGAAATAACCCCCTCAAAGAGATCCCTTGAGCTGTCGAAGAAATATTGTCTTGAACCTGAATTCGTTGAAATAGTCCTAAAAGAGGCTGACAAAATATATGGAGGTGTTTTTAGAGCCTTGTTAACCGAAAAAATGGGAATTTTGGTGGCAAATGCTGGAGTAGATCGCAAGAACGTGCCAGAGGGGGTAGTTGCTCTATGGCCCAAAGATCCTCATGAGGAGGCCAAGAGGATCAGAGACGAAATAATTAGAAGAACAAATAAGAAGATAGGAGTTATTTTAGTCGACAGCAGGGTTAGTCCATTGAGAAAAGGAACAGTTGGGGTTGCTATCGGCTTTTCCGGTTTAAAACCAGTGATAGATGTGAGAGGAAGAAAAGATCTTTATGGTAAACCCTTAAGGATAACTTTTATCAATGTAGTGGATGATTTAGCTGCCGTTGCCCATTTGCTTATGGGAGAAACCACTGAGAAAACTCCAATTGTGATAATAAGGGATGCCCCAGTCATAATAACCGATGATTATGATCCTGAGGAGGTAAAAATGTTGCCGGAGGAATGCCTCTACATGAGCAATTTAAGACCATCTCTAGATTTAAGCTTGGGGAAGTAACTAAATTAATTACAAGCATCATGTGGCTATCTGAGTAAAATGATGTCGTTTCGAGTAGGTGAATTAAGGGAACTAGTAATTTCTTGGATAGTTCTTAGCTTTTGTTTTATCTTTACCTATGATCTAAAGGCCTTGATTGGAAGATTCCCGATAGCGTTATTAACGGTTGGCGCTGGATTTGTCGTTCATGAGCTAAGCCATAAGTACGTGGCCCAGAAGATGGGGTGTTTGGCCTATTATAAAATGTGGGGCTGGGGATTATTGCTCGCCATATTTACAGCCCTTATAAGCGGGGGAAGATTTATTTTTGCTGCTCCTGGTGCTGTCTACATCTCCTACCCAGTTATCGTGTACGGTTTCAGCGAGAGGCATGTTAAAAAGTCAGAAGGCAAGATAGCCCTCAGCGGGCCGATTGCAAACTTAACTCTCGCTTTAATCTTCTATGCTTTAGGATCTCTTGAGGGAATTCTTGGGCTCATAGGCTCAATTGGCTTTAGCGTAAACGCCTTCTTAGCGTTTTTCAACCTATTGCCCTTCCCCCCACTTGACGGCTGGAAGGTATTTAGGTACAACAAATTGATATGGGCGTTGACCATAGGCCTATCCGCGGTTTTATCGTTTTACTGATAATTAAAAAAGAAATAAGAGAAGGAGAAATCAAACTCTAGATAGCTTGCCGTATCTCCCTATACTTAATTGTTTCTTGCCTCTAAAGGTAGACACATAGCCGTTTTCGATTTTTATTTTATCACCTGGCGAGATCATTCCTATTTGCTCGTTCCAAAGGACAAGGTCTATCTTTCCAGATTCATCAAAGATGACAGCTGTAGCCACCTTGTGCACTCTTCCGGTGTATCTAGACTGAACTTCTCTTGTCGCTGAAATGCTTTCAACCGTAGCCTCTATATTAACGCGACGCATTCCTACTTTAAGATCTTTAATCTGCATTTAGGAACACCTACTCTTCAATGGACGCTACAGCGAATTTCCTTAATACCTTGTCTATTCTAACCCTTACCTGTTCTCCGACTTTTGTTCCCGGAACGAAGATGACAAACCCCTTTATTCTAGTAATTCCGTCCCCCTTAGAACCTATCGCCTCTATAGTTACTGTATATACTTCGCCCACGCTAACCGGCGGACTTAATTTTTCACCTTTCCTGCCTTTTTTCACAAACTTCCCCTACTTTACCTACTTCGTTTAGAACAGAACACTGTGAGAAGTTCTCACAGTTGCTCCGTCCTAAACGGTGAATAATAAGTTATCGATCTTCTATTTAACTCTTTTCCTTTTTATAACCTGAGAAAGCGATTAGTCTTCAGTACTAACAGGATTTTAGCGATTTTTCATGCTATTGAGAAACCATTTAGATGGAAGTTTAACCGAATAACCTTAAAAAGATTAAACCATCAAGTTTATCAATACACAGTTCACATAGAAACCAGATCAAAATTTGGTAAGCTTCTCTCATTTAGGAGCTAAAATAAAGTATAATAGTGTGTCCCCACTTTCCCTCGCTAAACTCCATACAGCTAAGCTGCATCGTCTCAATTAGTCCCATGTAATTTGCTGCCTATACAACTTTCTGAAATTCCAATGATGCATATCCTGGTGAACCAAAGGTGTTTGAGGTAATTAATGGTGCTCCCGCCGGGATTTGAACCCGGGTCTGAGGCTCGAGAGGCCCCTATCCTTTCAGCCATATGTTGACCGGGCTAGACGACGGGAGCAAACTACTATTTAATTAGTTCTAAAATTGAAGTCTTAAAGATATCGGACTCTATCGGCTCATCTGCAGAGTTAACTTAATTTATCCATTAAGTGGAAATTTATTTTGCGGATGATTGAACTGACCTGCTCTGATCGATGATGAGCATGCGACCACGAAGACGCTTTAAGTCCCTTTAATGCTCTAAATTCAGATTTTGGTAGATATAAATTAACACAAAAAGTTACATTACCTAACTTCAGACCATTAAGCTCTTCAAATACCGATGAGCGACAAAGGACCTTAACAGAAAATCAAATTAAAAAATTAAGTGCTAGTTCTTGTGCCTCGCGCTCCAGAAGCCTTCGATCATCTCCTCACCCCTCAGCAAGCCGCTCATCGGCATTATTTATTAAAAAAGAGGGCAATTAATTAACTTATCTAAACAGAGAAATCAGCCAGCAGTCAACAGCTAGCCTCCTTGGAATTAATCAGACTTTTGGCTCCTACTTAAGGCCGCCTTCATGACAATATGTTTTGATGGTCAACATGCTAGCCTTAGAAATCACTTTAAGGAAATTGGTGATATTTTAAGTGGGATGGGCTTAAAGGGCTTCAGGATCGCGCATGGAAATTTTATACTCAATATCCTATTGCTTAGGATATCTGAGCTAAAATTCCATGAGGAGATTATAGGAGCGTTAAAAGACGATATTCTTCATGATATACTCCGTAGGAATTTATTATTGGACCCGATAATAGTTGAAGAGAGGAATAAGGTTATTTTGGATGGGGCTCATCGAGTTGCTGCCCTTAAGGAGATAGGGGCTAACTTTGTGCCATCATGTCTCATAAATTACGATTCTAGTGAAGTAAAGGTTAAGAGGTGGTTCAGAGGGATAAAACTTGCTGAAAGACCCCAGAATATTAATTTAAAAGAGATATCATCAAAGTTTATCCAAAAAGATCTTGATACAGCTCTTAATGAGGTGAATAAGGGCAGAAGTAGCTTAGCTTTACTTGGAAAGGACTTTAGTTACGTCTTGCAGAAGAAGTTCAGGGATTCCATCGAATGTAGTTGGTTTCTGAAGAAAGTTGAGAATTATTTTAGGGAAAACGGTGCAAGAATTTATTATTTAACAAATGAAAGAGCGATAAATTCCCTTTTATCTGGTAACATCGACTTGATCCTAACTTATAAACCAATAAAGAAGGAGGAGGTAATTCTAGCTGGTATTAGCGGAAGATTTTTTGCATATAAGAGCACAAGGCATGTGGTTCCAAGGCCGTTAAGAGTAAATGTACCTATAGATCTGCTGAGCATGAGTTCCCTAAAAAGGGCAAATGAAGCATTTATAAAACTGCTCTCGTCAAGGAAATTAGTAGGCCTGGGTGAAAACGTTATTATCGATGGAAGAATCTACGAGGAATATGTGTACATGTTCAGTGATCGAGATGAACGTAAAGGTGTTATTTAAGGGGCCTATCTCCGTCGTAACGGGGGAGGAAATAAACGTAAAACTGCCAGATAGATCGAGGATATCAGATCTGATAGATTTTCTTAGGAGAAATTATGGGGAGATAGCGGAGAAAAAAGGATTAGGAGTTGTTTTTAGGGATTTTGTTGCGCAGAACATAGTATTGATTAACAATAGGGATCTATCGGTTCTAAATGGCCTTAATACCATGTTAAAACCAGGGGATGTCATAAAAGTGATAAACTTCACTCACGGCGGTTAGTTGAAAACGTTTTATTTGGGATTTCCCTCATTTTAAAATGTCAAATGAAGCAAACAAAGTTTTTTTCACCAACCCTGAATGATATATATGAGGCAGTTCTTGATATATGCGCCCAAATAGTTGAGAAGGGATTGAGCGTTGACGTCATAGTTGGGATCTCCAGAGGAGGACTGGTTCCCTCTAGGCTTTTCTCAGACATACTTGATGTAAATCAAGTGGAGATAGTAAAGGCCGAATATTATACCGGGATAATGGAAAAAGCCAGAAAACCTGTAGTAAGCGTTCCTGAGGATTTAAACGTAAAAAACATGAACGTTCTTCTGGTTGATGACGTTGCTGATACGGGGGATACGTTAATCGAGGTTGAGAAGGAGCTCCTGAAAATGGGTGCTGCTAATGTTTATAAAGCTACTCTGTACGTTAAACCGTGGAATAAGGCTAAAATAGACTTTTACCATAGGATGGTCGATGCCTGGATAATTTTCCCGTGGGAAATAGCTGAGACGATAAGAGTTGCTAAGGAGAGCGAGAGGGGGGAGGTATATAAAGCGATAAGGTTACCCGATAGGATGATCAAAAAGATTTGCAAGCTAATTAAAGGCAAGGGAAGTAAAAATTGAGAGATCTGAAGGATATAGTACTCATCATGAATCTTAAGCCAATTTTTGATCAGCATATATTTGTATTTGGAGTTAAAACTAAGTTAAACAGTCCAGAAGAATTCATAGAGGAGTTAAAAGCCTTTTTCAAAGAAGAGAAGCCAATTGAAGCCATTAATGGAGATATTTTAATAGATGAAAGGTTTATAAGGATTGCTGCGCTAAATGCTCTAACCTTCACCAAACGTGGATGGATAAGCGATCCCTCATTGAGATTGTTGGCGTTCTTGGCTTGTGAGAGACAAATAAAGGATGCTTTAAGAAAGATTGGACTGAAAAAAGGACAGTATAATCGATTAACGATAATACTAGTGTCTAAAAACAAGGAGAAAACTCTTAAAAACATCAGAACTTTTCTGGAATCTAAGGGCTTGGAGCCCATTGAAATTGATGAGATTTTTAAAACATCGAAGGAGAAATTGGAGAAAATAATCGAGATATATGGATTAACTCAAGGAGAAATAACGTCAAGAAGGGAAAAGGGCCTTAAGAAAGCCATTTCTGACGCTTTAATGGAGAGAATGAGCATTATGAAGTTAAGGATTTAGAATTTCCTTAGTAACATTTAAAATGTCCCTTTCACTGCTTAAAAGCGATATTCCAGTTATCCTTCCTACGATCTCTATTAAAACTATTTTTTTAGGATTTTTAAGATCAACTGGGGAATTTATGGGACGAGCTGCCGTTTGAATTATTTCTTTGCTACTTAAGCTGGTGTGTCTCTTCTCTAAGGTTATTCTAAAGGTTTCAGACGGATCAATTCTCTTAGATAACTCCTCACATATTTTCCTTATCTCCTCTAAGCTTGTCCTAACATTGAATTCTATAGGTATTAACCTCTTCAGAACTCTAAACTCCCATGGCTTTTCCTTAGCTAGATCCCTGAGCTTTTTTACGACATCAAATGGATCCATGGTAGTCCATCCAAATATCAGTCCCTTTACGTCGCTTTCCCAGGCCCTGGCCTCCTTATCCCCTATTTCGTCCAATAACCTCTCAAGCTCGAGTACTGCCTCGAATTCCCTGTTTCTTTCACATGTGGCTATAAGGTTAAAAGCTTGACTCATCCCAAGAATATCATCATCGATTATCGATTTAGCTATTAAATTTTAACATACTCGATTCCTATCTCGTCGAGAATTCCAATTATCTTGCCTCTTTGGTCGCTTTTTAGGCCTTTCCAATCAATTAAAGCCTTATTTGGCTGTGGATATGTCTTTTCTATCATCTGCTTTATCATCTCCTTGCTCAGATATTGAGTGGAATACTTTGGGCATATATGGCC
>CAYLIY010000032.1:6883-9297 GCA_964384015.1 uncultured Nitrososphaeria archaeon
GCGTAGTGGGGGCCTCCAAAACATACACAGCTTTCGAATTTTCCCTCAATTGAACTAAGCTTCATTATAGCATCAGCAATACATTCGCAGGCTTTTAGATCACTCCAATTTTTTTCACTTGATCCTACCTCGATGAAAAAACTTGGCCTATTCATGCTTGTTGGACCGTGATGGGTTACCTCATACGATACCTTATAATTTAGGCCTCTACTCGTCGCTAATTCATTTAAGGTCAATAAGGCTTTTTTCATCAAAAAAGAGTGAGTTTTCGAGAGTTCTCTTGGTCTTCCTCCATGAGATGTATCTGAGGAAAAATTACCGGTTGGATGCACCGTCAAACATGGATATCCGCTAATTGATTTATGCCTGGATGCAAAGACATACGCATCCGTGTCCCTTATGATGTGATTTATGAATATTATGTCCTTTTGACCGAAGATAATCTCAAAATCTCCCTTTTTATAGATTTCGCTTCCGTTAAGAATCTCTTTTGTCTTTTTAAACCCGTATTTATTGATTAAGATTCTGGCTATGTTTAGTCCTGCTAAATCCTGCTTAGAGACAATTATTGAAAGCTTCATTTTAAATTTAAGGATTCTATGCTTAATCGATCTTCTTAAACCTATTCTTAAGCTTTTCTAGAATTTGGGGAAGAGTTGTATATTCCAGCTCTTCCGCTCCTAATCTTGCTGGTTCAAACTCCCCCATTCTCCTTAGATAATCAGCTATTTCCATGGCTATTTGTCTGGCCCTATCGAAGGCCACATCAGCGAATAGATCGGCCGGTTCATCGCCGTTTAAGCCTACAAGTTCCCCATTGCAGAGTTGAAAGCCAAGAGCTACAACCCTTGGAGGACCATCGAAATAAGTACATCTCGCATCCTTAAGGCTGACAGGCATTAAAGTCAAATGATGCGAACCCCTCATTGCGCCTTTTACAATATACGGAGTGCTAAATGGAGCCAGTATCTCTCCTAAAGCTGGCAATCCATGCTGGGCTCTAACTATCGCAACGGGGTCATCTTTCCCAACATATCTACCAGCTATAAGCGAAAGACGAGTTGTGCTGGAGACGGCGGCTAACAGCTTATCCCTTGTTCTCCAAACCCTCTCTACGACGTATCTACCAGTCGTTCCTATAAGTCCTATCAATGTGTACATCTCTTCCGGGCACTTAAGGTCAACATACCTCCCCTCAAGCACGTCCAAAACTCTAAATGTAAACCCTTCATGCATTTTTGGATCTATTACAAGACCAGCTGTGTTAAATGGATCTGCGAAGATTCTAAATAACGGAAGGTTAAAGGCTCCTGGCTCCGTTTTATCAGCTGCAAATATTATTATGGGCTCACTTTTCCTCTCCTCGATCTCCATTTCAGCAACTCCAGGTCCCATTCCCTTAACCGTTCCGCTGAAAGTCTCTTTCAAAAGATCTTGACCAGCTGCGTAGAGCTTTAATTTTTTGGATACCTTTTCAGTTACTTCTTTAAATGTATTCCAGGCTAGCTCATGTATTTTTGGATCATTTTCGCCCTTCTTGTGGGTCATTAGCAATTCGAGGTCGTCACCGCAATTGAAGACAAAGAAGTCGGTTATTAGTCCGTTCTCCTTGGCCTTCATTAAGCACTGCTTAGCTACCTCTATTTGTTTTGGATGAACTACATGATGGCCACATAGGCTTCCTACATCTGCTTTTATAACTGAAATCGTGTATCTGACCATCAAGACCACCCAATTATGAATAGACCTTACGCTAATTTAACTTGGATTGAGTTTAAGAGAATATTTGAATGCGCTGATGGGCAAGAGGTCAAAACGGTAAAAATAAGGAGGATCGATCTGTGCCTCATTAAGATTTAACTTTAACATTTAAATAGCGCTTTGTGCATCAGAAGGTAAGTTATCTGTTGTGAGCAAATATGAGCAAGAAAGACAAATTCATTCCAACATTGGATGTTTTAGCTAGCGGAGCCCTAAATTGGTTAGTCGAGCGTGGGGAGGTAAGAGGGGAGATAATAATCCCTTGGGGAATGATAGCCCTTCTTGAGAAATTAGCTGAAGAGGGTGATTTAAGGGGGAATAGAGGACTTCTTGAGCTAAAAATGCTGAGAAAACACTTTAAGATGGGCAAAATATCATTAAGGTTCATTGAAGAGGACCTAACATTTTCAGGTCAAAACGAACTGGATGGATTGGTTAGAAAGATAGCATTCAGGGAAAATGCTACCATAATCACGAATAAGACGCTTCATGTGAAAATCGCTGAAGCGTTAGGAATTAAGACTCTCTTAGTTCCAAGGAGAAGAGGAAAGGGTCTATTAATAGAGGAATACTTTGATGATAAGACTATGTCCATTCACTTGAAAGAAGGCGTGATTCCCTACGCCAAAAAGGGATTTCCAGGGAACTGGAAG
>CAYLIY010000033.1:0-9258 GCA_964384015.1 uncultured Nitrososphaeria archaeon
GTCTTTTTTTAATGGCTTTTCAAAGAAAGTTTAACTTAACCAATATTTTTTTAAAAATGAATAAAAAGGCCAACTTAAGACTAAACAGCTTAGTTAAGCGATTAAATATCTTTAAACCGCCAATGCCTATCTTAAGACTTATAAAAAGGGCCATTTTCGTAGATTTAGAGGAATCCTACGTCTTCATGGATATTGATCTTCTTTCCTCAATTATCTTCAATGCTTCGATAATCTCCTCCTTAATATTCCTTCCGCTCATATCAGCTCTTACATTCTGGGCCATAGTAACTCCTGCCCAAGCAATAATATTGGCAACTCTTCCTGTAATCTGCCCAATAGTTTTGGTAAACCTATGGTTACTTGAAAAGAGAGTTGAAAGAAAAGGTGGAATACAAAGGGAAATGCCTGGTTTTGTTCTTCTGATGTCCATCTTCGGAGGGATGAACAGATTTGAGAGGGGATTAAATTGCATATTCAATGAGCTCCATGATCTATTTTCCTCGATAAGCAAGGAGATAACGTTAATTTTCAGGAATTTGATCTTCTTCATGAGCGATTTCAGGAAGGCCGTGGTAAATTCTGTCAAAAAACAGCCAAATAAAGAGTTCAGGGATTATATGCTAGGCTATGTTGATGCCTTGACTAAGGGCAGTGGGGTTAGAGAATTTACCTACAGGCAAATGGACAGATTTTTAGAGGAAATAGAGGAGAAATGGGAGTTACTCGAGAGAAATATTCAATCTCAGATGGATGCAGCTTTTTTATTCTTCGGTTTCTTTCCAGCTGTCTTATCAATGCTCATCGTAATGCTAGATCTCGAGCAAATAATGTTGACGCTCGCTTTGTTTGCTCTCTTCTACGTGTTGTCTAGTTTAGTACTGATAACCTATTTGGATGAAGTTCAAGTTCAGATGAGGGATGAGATAGATGTTAGAAGATGGGCGCCGGTAAGCATCGCTATGGCCTTTACCTCGGCAGCTCTTTTAAGCCTCTCTCCCGGACTTGTTGAAGCTACCCTTTCAATAGCCCTTCCCATAGCTATAGGCTTGGCGCCAATGACGCTATCAGTCTTCAGGCAAATTAAAGAGATAAATGAACTTGAAGAAAGCCTAAAACGCTTTCTCAGAGACCTTGTCGAGCTAATGCGAGTCGGCTACTCCATTAAGAGCTCCATAAGAAGGTTAAACAGGGAAAATTATGGAAGAAAGTTTGACAAGATCCTAAGCTCTTTCATCTCTGGACTTAAGAGCGGAAGAAGTGGAATGGATATCGTGAATTCCTTAAGGATAAGAAGCAAGCTTGTTAAAACAGCCTTTGCTGTAATAGCTGCGATAATAGAGGTAGGAGGAGGTTTAAGTGAGGTGGAGAGGCTAGAAAACTTCACTCTGAAATATCTGGATAGGAAAAAGAGGACTTTCAGGAATAGCTTAATATCATTGATAGTAGCCATTTTCATACCCTTACTCGGTTTGTTTGGTATAAAAGTTTTTGAGGAAATACTCAGATCTCTAGTTACCATTCCTCAACTTCCTATTCCATCAGCCATAACTCCACTTAACATAGACGTTGTAATAACTCTGAGCAAATTCCTCATTCTTCTCTCATCCATTATTACTGGAGTGATTTTAGGGAAGATGATATCGGGAACCGTCAAAAACACCATTTACCTAAGCATATGTCTTATCATATACTCGGTTGGGTTAAGTCTGATCCAATTGGTTAGAATAAGCGTTTAATGGATCGACCAAAGCTAAAAATCAAGACTTGAAATATTATTTTAGTGATGATAAAGGTTGGATGCTGCGGCTTTCAAATCTCAAAGAAAAAATATTACGGAATTTTTAACCTAGTAGAAGTCCAAGAGTCGTTTTATAACTTACCAAATGTCACTAGGATGGAGAAATGGAGAAAGGAAGCCCCTCCTGACTTTGAATTCACGATGAAGGCTTGGCAAGTGATCACCCATCCTAAAACCTCCCCAACTTGGAGGAGGATAAAAACGGATGTGTGGGGGAACCCTGATAACTATGGCCTCTTAAGACCCACAAAGGAGAACTTAAGGGCGTGGGAAAAAACTTTAGAGGTGGCTGATGCCTTAAAGGCATCGGTCATCATTCTTCAACTTCCTCCTAAGCTAGAGCTGAATGAGTCTACTTATTCTCATATATATGAGTTCCTGTCCAGGATCGATATGGGCGGTCATATGGTAGCTATTGAGCCGAGGAACAAGACCTGGGACAGGAATAGGGAGAGAATGAAGCACTTATTTCAGAAATTTAACATAATTCATTGCGTTGACATATTCAAGAGAGACCCCTTAAGAACCGGAAATGCCTTTTACATCAGGCTTCATGGGCTCAATGGCGAAATCAACTACAGCTACAGGTATACCGATGAAGATCTCAAGAGGTTAAGGATGTTAGTAAAAAACCTGGAGAAGTACGAAAAAGACATATACGTCCTCTTTAACAACATATATATGATAGAATCGGCGTCAAAATTCAAAGAGGTTCTAAAGAGTTAATGGAAGCTCTTTTGAAATATAAAACTGTTAGAGAAAGTAGGTTTTACAGGAAAATAAGATCAAATAAAGTCCAATGTACTCTATGCGAGAGGATGTGTGTCTTGGAAGAGGGGGAGAAGGGATTTTGCAAGACAAGGGTTAACATAAACGGGAAGATTTACACCTTAGTCTATGGAGACCTAAGCGCCATCGAGAGCAGACCCATAGAAATTAAACCATTTTTTCACTATTGGCCTGGATCAACAGCAACCACCATAAGCACATGGTCCTGCAACTTCAACTGTCCCTGGTGCCAGAACTACCATCTATCCAGAACTCCTCCTGATCCATCTAAATCAATTTTCAGATCTCCTGAGGATGTTCTTAGCTACGCTGTTGATTGGGGGGATGAGGGGATATGCGTCTCATTCCAAGAGCCAACTCTCTTGACCGATTTTGCTTTAGACTTATTCCCCATGGCAAGGGAGAGGGGATTTTATTGTTGTTACGTCTCAAATGGCTATATGAGCTTGGAGGCTCTTGAAGCTCTGGTAGAATCCGGCCTAACAGGGCTGAAGATAGACATAAAAGGGGGAAAAGATGATTATTTAAGGTATTGCCAAGACATCGACGTGGAAATACCGTGGAGAAACGCTAAAGTTGCTAAATCCATGGGAATTCACGTCGAAATCGTGAACTTGATAGTAACCGGAGTTAATGATAATGAAAGCGTGATAAGAGAAATCATCGACAGGCATTTAAAGGATCTTGGTCCTGAAGTTCCCATCCACTTCACAAGATACTATCCGGCGTATAGGTTTAAGAATCCCCCAACTAAGCTGGAGGTTCTTGAAAAAGCTTATAAATTGGCCAAAAAGGAGGGAGTTCTCTATCCATATATTGGAAATGTCCCTGGTCATCCCTATGAGAACACCTATTGCCCCAATTGTGGAGAACTTCTTATAAAGAGGTTTAGCTACAGAGTTATCAAGTTCAACATTAGCCGGGAGAATAGATGTCCAAGATGTGGTTTTGAAATAAACTTAACAGGTCATTACATCAGAAAAATCAGCTGAATTTAATCAATAACCTTATCAAATCTCTTTAAAACATTTGGTAATTCCTCTATTAGCTCCTCGGTTAGAAAATGAAAACCTTTTTTCTTAGATATCGCCTCCCCGGCCAATCCATTAACATATGCTCCGACAAAAGCAGCCTCTAGAGGTCTTAACCCTCTTGCCATGAAGCCAGCAATTAACCCAGCTAGAACATCTCCGGTCCCCCCAACAGTCATTCCGGGGCTTCCGGTTTTGTTTATCAAAACAGTCCTTCCATCGGATATTACATCCATCATTCCCTTTAGTAATATCGTTACTTGAAACTCTGAGGCATATCTCTTGACGACCTCTGCTCTTTTCTCCAGCTCCTTCTCAAGTTTTTCCCCAAACATCCTGTAAAATTCGAATTCATGAGGAGTTAAAACGACATCTCTTCCTGAAATCTTTTCCACTATTTCCTTCTTAAGAGCAGCGGCATCTAATACGAGCTTTATGTTCAAGGATGAAAGCTTATATGCGAGAAAAGCTATGTGTCTGGAGCTTCCGGATAAACCGGGACCTATCACAGCAGAATCTACCTTCAAAACTCCCTTTTCGATATTTTTCACTATTATGTTAGCGCAACCCTCGGTCAACTTCACGTCAGGTAGGGGGAAAACTATCAAGCTAGGAGAGAAGGCTCGTATGGCGTTTGATACCTTCTCAGGAGAGGCCACATAAACCACGTCTACCCCCGCTCTATAGGCCCCTAATGCAGCAAATATGGGGGCTCCATGAAAAATTCTCCCTCCTCCAACCACTAAAACCCTCCCGTTCTCCCCTTTGTGGCTACTTCTTCGCCTTGGAGGAATGGTGTTACGAACCATTTCCTCGCTTATCTCTAGGAGTTGTGAGCTCATTCCAAAGCTAAATCAACACTTAAAGTTTAATTAAAACATTAGTTTCTAAATGAGTGTTCGTTATTCAGGCTCGGTGGGCAAATTGTCCAGCGAAGTAGAACCGTCAATGCCTGACAAACATAAGAGCTTCTCAGAATGGTACTCGGAGATATTAAACAGGGCTGAACTAGTTGATCTGAGATATGGAGTCAAGGGTGCAGTGGTCTACATGCCAAATGCCATGGAAATCGTTGACGCTATTTACTCGATGTTTGAGGAGGAGTTAAAGAAAACAGGGCATAAAAAGGTTCTATTTCCTGTCTTTATACCGGAGGAAAACTTAAAAAAGGAATCAGAGCACTTTAGAGGCTTCGAGGGAGAAGTATTCTGGATAACGAAAGCAGGAAATAGGGAGCTGGATAAAAAGCTTGTTTTAAGGCCGACATCGGAGACAGCTATATACCCGATTTATAGCTTATGGGTCAGGAATTACAGAGATTTGCCGCTTAAGCTATTTCAGTCAGTATCCGTATATCGATATGAAACTAAGGCGACGAGGCCGCTTTTTAGAGGTAGGGAGTTCTTGTGGATAGAAGCCCACGATGTGTTTAAGGATGAGGCGAGCGCTAGGAAACAGGTTACGGAGGATACGGAGATATTCAGGAGAGTCGTCTATGATAAACTGGGAATACCATTCATTCATCTGAAAAGGGAGGAATTTGATAAATTTGCTGGAGCAGTTGACACTTATGCCTTCGAAACCATGCTTCCTGATGGTAAAATGCTCCAAATAGGAACAACTCATTATCTCGGGACTAACTTCAGCAAGGTTTTTGAGATAAGGTATCTTGATCCCGATGGCCGAATGAGGCTAGCTCATCAAACATGCTTTGGAATAGGCATATCAAGAATAGTAGGCGCCCTGATATCAATACATGGGGATGATTTTGGGTTGGTCCTGCCATTCTCAATAGCCCCCATTCAGGTGGTCATAATTCCAATACCCAAGAGGGAAGCGGATATCGAGGGGATTAAGAAGATGGCAACGGACGTTGAGATAGAGCTTAAAAATCAAGGATATAGGGTAAAAACCGATTTTTCCGGGAAAACCCCGGGGGAGAAGTTTTATAGGTATGACATGCTTGGAGTTCCCGTTAGGATAGAAATAGGACCAAGAGAAGTAAAAAGGGGTGAATTGACCGTTTTCAGAAGGGATAGAAGAAAACGCGAGATTATTAAAAGAGGGGATTTAATCAATTATCTGAAGTTCATCGAAAAAGACATGCTTGATTTCCTAAGAAGAAAGGCTGAAAAGGAATTTAAAGAAAGGCTTCATGAAGCGAGAACCAAAAACGAGTTTATAGAGCTGGCTAAAAAGGGAAACTTCATAATAAGGGCTGGTTTCTGTGGATCAGAAAAATGCGCCGAGAATATAAAAAACTTAACAGGATACGAGGTTAGGGGGACTAAGGCTGGAAAGGAGGAGAAGCTTGAGGACAAACGATGCATTTGGTGTGGAAGGCCTGCCATTAAAGTAGTCTACATCGCTAAGGCCTATTAACCCCATCCTTAAATTCTCGGCTTAAATAACAATATTGAGGAAGGGATTTCATTGCCGAAGAAAAGAAAAAGTAGAGGAAGAGCAAAGGGAAAGGGTAAAGGAAGATCGAAGTATACCTATTGCTCTAATTGTGGGGCTAGAATACCGAGAGATAAGGCTATTAGGGTGGTTAGATATTACTCCCCGGTAGATCCGATGTTAGCCAGAGAACTTGAGAAGGAGGGGGCGATTATAATGAAGCAAAAGGTGGTTAAAACCTACTGCGTATCATGCGCCGTTCACTATGGAATAGTTAAGATCGGCGGAATCGGTAAGAGAAGAACTTAAGGGGGCAAAACTCGTAAACTAAATAAATTCTACATCGATAATTATCGAATTAGGTGGTTATACATTGAACCTCATTGAGATCAAAAAGAAGATATACGGTGACATTCTCGTATCCGATAACATCGGCAAGGCTCTGAGGAAGTGGAGGGAGATATTTAAGATATCCCAATCCCAACTTGCCAGGGAGATGAGCATAACTTCTTCGGTGGTTTCCGATTATGAGGGAGGAAGGCAGAAGTATCCAGGAACTAAGTTCATAAGGAGATATGTCGAAACGCTGATAAAAATAGACATGAAAAGAGGGGAGAACGTTTTAAGAATGCTAGCTGGAGGAGAAGCCAGCATTAACGGCAAATCAATACTTGATATATGTGAATATCCTGAGCCGGTTCCTGCGAGGAAAATTATAGATGTCACGGAAAGCGAGGTTCTAGTTAACGATAACATGTTAAATGCGCCGATCTACGGCCATACGGTCTTAGATAGCATTATAAGTATCCTGACGTTAAGCGGCTCATCATTCTATTGCATATATGGCTCATCATCTGAAAGAGCGCTGATTTTCACGAAGGTCTCGATGGGCAGATCGCCCATGGTCGCGGTGAGGGTGTATCCGTTAAAACCCAGAGTGGTCATTCTACATGGGCCATCAAGGGTCGATGAGCTGGCTAAGAAGATAGCGGAGAGGGAAAGAATAATCCTGGCCCTATCTCATGCTACCACCATTAAGAAATTGCTTAAGGGACTTGAGACTTTCAAAGTGAAGAGCAAGCTCTCTACCTAGCTTTTTCATCTCTATTTCCCTTCTTTAGCTAATATTTCCCCTCCTACTCCCGCGAATTTCCTCCCTCCAACATGGAATATCGGTTTAAACTCATCTACTCTCCAAATTTCGTCGAATTTTTCCGAAGCATAGGCCTCAATTACTTCTCCCAGGAATAAGACGTGATCTCCTGCCTCAACGGTCTTCCAGACCTCACATTCAAGGACAGCTGAGGCCTCCTTTATTGCTGGAGCCCCTATTTTGCGGGCATTAATAGGAGTTAAACCAGCTTTTTTGAATTTGTTTTTCACCCTTTTCCCCGAAATTCGTCCACAAAGGTAAACTGCATCTAAATACTCCATTTCCAAGACATTTAGGGCAAATTCCCCAGATCTGACTATCATTCCAAAAGTTTTCCTTTCTGGGGCGATGCTTACGGCTACTATTGGGGGATTTGCGGAAACAGGGGTAACCCAGGAAGCAGTCATGACATTTACATCATCTCCAAGCCTCGACGTTACCAAAACCGTTAGCCTTGGGTGAAGCAACCTAGTAATCCTATCGCTTAACCTTCTCCACTTCATAAAATCCGGTAATTACGCGTAAATTTATAAGCTAAACGGATTCTTTAAATAGGCAGCTAAACTCTTCCCATGCTGTTAAGGATCTTTTTTGTGGCTAAAAGAGGGTCTTTTGACTTAATTATCCTTGATCCAACTATAATTAGCTTAACTCCCCTGTTTACGAGATTTTTAGCTATAAATTCGTCTATTCCTCCTGCAACTGCTAAAATAGATTTAATTTTGCTTGAAACATCCTCTATTAAATCTCTTAACTCCTCAGCTGTTTTTCCAAGTCTCCTTTGCTCATCAACAGATACGTGTAATCCAACTATGTGCGCACCCATTTCAGAAACTTCTATTGCCCTTTTAAACGGGTCCCTTGTCCCGATCAGATCAACACATATCCATTTCTTGAACTTCTTAGCCGTTTCTAAGGCCTTTTCGATTGTTATATCGGTTGCTACTCCAGCTATCCCCACAATATCCGCACCGTTTTCAAAGGCCATCTTTGACTCTAAATCCCCCAAATCCAGGGTCTTCATATCAGCAAATACCAACTTGTCCGGAAATTTTGTCTTAATCCTCTTAACGGCCTTAATTCCACAGCTCTTAATTAGGGGGGTTCCAGCCTCTAAAACGTCCGCCCCGCCCTCAACGCATTTACAGGCTATATCTAAGGCTCTATCTAAATCAAGCAAATCAAGAGCCACTTGAAGCCTTGGTACCCTAAAATACCTTAAAAGGGAGCTCATATTTACACCCTAATCTCACTTATTATAACCTCATGTTGTTCTTTCTCTATCTCGCCCAGGTTAAGAAGAGCATCTGCAACTCCCTTTATGTCAGCTAACGCGTGGACCTTCACTCCCTTTTTCTCTATCAACTCCCTCCCCCCGTACATCCTGTCAAGTATCACTATGACGTCGCTAACATTTCCTCCTATTATCTCCTTAACCCTCTTGATGCATCTACTCAGGGTTTTCCCGGTCATTATAACGTCATCTACAAGTATTATGTTGCTTCCACTTTTTACTCCTCCATAAACCTCAAAACCTCTCCTGTTAAATAAAACCAGGGGTTTTTTAAGTTCATAGGCTAAAATCGAGGAGAAAACAACTCCTTTAGTTAATACTCCCCCGACATAGTCAATCGAGCTCACGACTATCGTCTTCTTCACGAGCTCAAGCATCATTTTAACGGCTTCTTTGAGAAGATCTGGAAAGTTAAATAAAACGCTAAAATCAACATTATAAAAGCTAACGCCTAAACCCGGATGTTTAAATTCAGTAAACTCAAGCGCCTTGGCCCTTGAGATTATCCTTGCTATTTGGAGACTGTAGCTCATCGTCTCACCTAAGGTTTAGCTCCATTATGTATGCGGCCTCACCATCCCTGTAATAGCCATCTACCATTCTGACTATCCTGAATCCGAGCTTTTTATAGAGATTTATGGCAGGCTTATTCGATATCCTCACTTCTAAGAAGCATGATCTGCAATTGTAGGCATTCCTTAAGACCTCTATCGCTCTTCTCATGAGAGACGTTCCCACTCCCATCCCCCTATACTCGGGTAAAACGGCTAATGAAATTATGTGTCCCCTTCTC
>CAYLIY010000034.1:0-7369 GCA_964384015.1 uncultured Nitrososphaeria archaeon
GAGAAGACTAATATAGCTGTTTTTGGCTTTTTCAGCTTAAAAACCAATCCGGGGAATCTTTTAGAATCATACTCAGCGTTTGGGAAATTTTCAAGAACTTTCTTTAAATTTATCGGCTGATTAACGAAGACTGAAGCGACTACGTTCTCGATTTTTACACGCGGTCTTACCTCCAAGCGAATCCCCTAACTTATTTATTCCCTGACGGGATTTAAAAATAATAAGTCGGAATTCTCATTCGCTGGAGCCGAGGATTTCACTTAAAACTATCATTACGATCAACAGAGCCATGAGAATATAGTTAATCGGAGGCTGTAAGGCTATCGTTATGAATCCAACATATGGGATTACATGTTCAACCTTTCCCTCTATTAACTCCTCTGAGACTATCCAAGGATCGTTCCACGCATTCGCATCGCCCTTGGTTTTAAAGAATGATTTTCCGTTCTTCCTGATTATAGCTACTATACGATGGACTGTTAATTCTTCAGGATTTAGTGGATTATGAAATACTATTATGTCCCCAACCTTTAGCTCTGAGGGAGCTGTGCTCTTCACTATTAAAAAGTCACCGATCTTAAGAGTGGGATACATGCTTGGGCTCACAACAACACAAAAAGGACTTGAGGTTCCAAAAACAAACTTAATCACTTGAAATGAGGCTAAAACAGCTATTATTGATGCAGTTATCATGAGAAAAGCTTTTAGAACTTTTCTACATCTTTGGGAAGGCATCCCATATCAAATTATCGATTTGATAAATAAATTTCTAGCTGTTTGAGGTTACAGCTAATAACTATTCAATTCCTCAGGCCGAAGACATAACAGATTTTAACCCTTCCTAAATCAATAACCTTAAAGATGGAGGCCATCATTAGCATTATAGCAGATCCTGAAAAGCTCTCTGAAATGTGTAAGAGGCTATCTGAGATAGAGGAGGTGAAAAAGGTCTATGAAATCACCGGAGAATACGATGTTCTTGTTGAAATGGAGGCAACATTGATAGAGGAATTTAAGAAGGTCTTAAAGGATAAAATATTGGAAATTGAAGAGTAAAACTTACAGAAAGCTCCATAGTTCTCGAGGAGTGAAAATAGACACATGCTCAATGCTCGGATGATTTTAGCAGCCCTGGAAATAGTAAAGGGAACGGAAATGAAAAAAGCGGCAATTAGGAATTTTTTAGACGAAAAAAGTGTTTATAATGCTTTAAATCGGCTAGCTAAACAAGGATTAGTAGAAATAAACGCAAATGGTAATGTTAAGGCGGACATTCATCAAAAAATGGAGATGGCTTGTTTAGCTTTAAAACTTGGAGCTTCGCTAAATGAGGTGTCTAATCGTTTGGATTGGGCTGATTTTGAGGAGTTAGCGTGTCAAATTTTCAGAGCAAATAATTATGATGTTAAAAGACATGTTATATTAAGTGGCAGAAGGGAAATTGATATATTAGCTCGAAAGAGGGAGATTTACATAGCAGCTGACTGTAAACATTGGAGAAGACCGTTGTATCCTTCTTACCTTACTAAGGTAATAAACATGCAGATTGAGAGGATAAAGATCTTTTTAAAAACTCTTCCGATGTCAGGAATCAGAGTTTACCCCATGGTTATAGTTTTGCAAAGGCATAAAGAGGTATTTTTCAAGAAGGTCCCGATTATACCTATAAACTACTTAAACGATTTCCTTTTGAATTTTGAAGGATTAAAAGATTGGCTTTTTAGCGTATTAGCATCTACCTAGCTTTAATGTGCTTAACCACGCTTGATCTCTTCTTAATTAGGACTTCATACCCACAGTTCAAACAATGAAGGAAGCCCAATGAAGCGAGCTCCTCGCTCTTATTCTCATAGCCGCATTTAAGACAAATATACACTAAACCCTTGGCTTTCTCGAAGCTCAAAAAACCACCTCTCAAAAATTTCGTATGAGTGCTTAATAAACGTTAAACGGTCTTTGTTAATAATTATTTATACGAGAGACTAAGTTATTTATTGAAAATTTCGTATAAAAAGAGAGGAGATAATTGAGGATCTTCCATTCTGCTTTGGATGAGGAGATTAAAAAAGGGCTAACAACAGACGTGTATTTCGTAAGAACTAAGAAAATACTTGAAAGGTACGGTTTAGGAGATAAAAGAGTCGTTATGGAAATCACAACCTCAAGCTTGCCTAATGGATGGAAATGGGGGGTCTTAACAGGAACTGTTGAGTTCATGAGGCTTCTAGAGGGCTTAAAGGTGGATGTTTACGTGATGCCCGAAGGAACGATATTTAAGCCAGAGGATATAAGCGGTGTTAAGATCCCAGTCGCGTTCATAGATGGGCCATATGGAGAATTTTGTATATATGAGACCCCTATGCTTGGATTTCTGTGTCAAAGTAGCGGTGTTTCAACAACAGCTGCCAGGATAAGGCTAAAAGCATGGGACAAAATTCTTCTGGCATTTGGAGCTAGAAGAATGCATCCATCCATTACGCCCATGCTTGATTGGGCGACCTATGTAGGTGGTTTTGATGGGGTCTCCACGTTGTTAGGAGCTGAAGTGATAAGAAGAAAGCCGATGGGAACGATGCCTCATGCCCTCATAATAGTCTTCGGCGATCAAGTAAAGGCGTGGAGGGCATTTGATGATGTAATTGATAGAGAAGTACCGAGAATAATGCTTGTTGATACCTTTTTTGATGAAAAGATGGAATCTTTGATGGCCGCTGAGGAATTTAAGGGAAGAATTTACGGCGTGAGGTTAGATACTCCATCCTCTAGAAGGGGGAAGATGGGACAGATAATAAAGGAAGTTAGATGGGAATTGGACATAAGGGGATTTAAAAACGTGAAAATAATAGTATCAGGCGGAATTAACGAAGAAAATATAGATGAGTTAGTAAAGGCTGGAGCTGATGGATTTGGAATAGGAACAAGTGTAAGTAACGCTCCTACTGTGGACTTCGCGGCGGATATAGTAGAGGTTGATGGAAAGCCGATCGCTAAAAGGGGTAAGTTTTCAGGAAGAAAACAGGTCTGGAGATGTGAAGATTGTTTAACTTTTAAGGTTACCATTTGGAATGAAGAAGAGGCAAAATGCCCCTATTGCGGAAAAAACATGAAAAAACTGCTGAAAAAAGTAATTAAGGAGGGTAAAATAATTGAAAGGATTCCAACAGCCTCTGAAGCGAGAGAATATGTGTTAAAGCAGCTCGAGAAAATAAGGGAGATAGGTGGTTTAAATTTCGATCCTTAAATCAGAGCTTGATAAGTTTAATCCAAAAGCCTTTATAGATTCAGCTACAGCCGAGATAAAAAAATATTATAAGGAGGCTGGGGCAAAAGGGATAATAATTGGCTTAAGTGGTGGATTAGATTCATCAGTTGCTACTCTCCTTTGTTCCAGGGCTATAAGTGGAAGAAATGTTCACGCGATATATTTTCTTGATAGGAGGACTCATACATCGTCTAAAATGTCAATTATTAACCTATTAACCGCTCTTGGAAAGTTTAAGCTTACGATAATTGATGTAACGGACATTTACGAGAAACTCTTGATGAAGCTCCCGAAAATAAAGGAAAGAAAAGCTAAAGATGTTGATTTAAGGATGGTTAGGGGGAATTTTAAAACTCGTCTAAGAATGGCGATCCTTTATTATTACTCTAACTTATATAGGTACCTTGTTTGCGGTACTTCCGATAAAAGCGAGATAATTTTGGGATATTTCACCAAGTGGGGCGATATAGCTGGGGATATTATGCCCCTTAGGTCGATTTATAAAACCCAGGTAAGAAAGGTCGCCAAGAAAATGAACATAGGATTTGTTGCGACAAAACCATCATCTCCAGAGTTTTGGAGGGGTCATTTAGCTGAAAAGGAATTACCAGCTCCCTATGACCTTCTGGACCCAATACTTCTAGGGCTTGAAAAGGGATGGCCTGATGAGAAAATAGCTGAAGATCTAGGCATTAAGGTGAATTTGGTAAGAGAGACCAAGAAGTTTATAGAGAAAAACAAACATAAGAGAATGTTCTTAAAGATAGACTTTAATGATCTCATTTTCTGAGTTAGCTACGCCTATTTTCATGCCGTTTAAGTAAATTGTCAAGTTTCTGGCCCGTACATTGCTCATGTACAACTCTTCTGGCACTACATCGTAAGTTATCTCTAAACCCTTAAACATAATTGGTAAACGGCCGAGTATTATAATCCTTCCTTTAAATCCCTTGAATTTCTTTAAGTTCTCATCGTTTGTTGCTATTAGGAATTTTTCTCCATCTATTTTAACTAATTTGACTTTTTCTCCCTTGTTAAACAGTTTAGACATGGGAAAATTGTGAGAAATCTTTCTATTTAAGAGAATTTCCCCGTTTGATGCTACAATTAGCATTTCAAAGGCTTTATTGTCCTTAGATTTAACAGCGGTTGTAATTATTGTTTTTCGGAGTAGCTGAGAGGTCTTCGTTATTTTCTCCACGATTTCCTCAAATAAATTCCCAGCTTCGATGATAGCAAGCTTGATATATGGGAGATATTCCTTAATTATGCTAAAATAAGCCCTGAAAAGTTTACCCGGATCTAACATAGCACAAAATAATTCAACGATACTCCGCAATCGTAACGAAGAACTAGGCATAAGAGTTATGAAGAAGCGTCTAGGAAGGAAGAGCAGATAGCCCTTTGATTTTCTTGCAACTTTCTCAAATAGTCTTAAGTTTTTATTATAGTCTAGTAAGCTCGGGCGGGCCATAATAAAGGAGAGCTGACCGTTTGAAAATACCTTCTTAAACTCATCCGCTACTATATCTGGTCTTTCAGGAAACGTATAATAAACTGAGTAAGAAGAGAGAAAGCTAAACCAATCCTCAAGCTCTTGACCTTTACATATCACAGCCTCGTATCTTTCCCACTGAGAATTAGTAAACGCCACCTTTCTCCCTACCAGCTCTTCCAGACCATAAGTTCCGCTTTGATCGTAGATCGTAAAGAAGGAAAAAATCCTTGGTTTAATTCCATAGAAATTCTTAATTAATATTTTCTCCGCAGTGCTGTACAAGTTTTCTGGGATTCCCTCTATTTTAAGATCATAGTCAAGTATAGGAGTTAAACTTAGAAAGTACCTTGGAAATTCCGTAAAAAGGAAGATAAGCTTTCTCACTTGATCGTGAGTTATAGCAAAAGCCCTTCCTACGAACTCCTCTTTATCTTTGATGACTAGAGCCATCTATTTCCTTCTTTTAGTTCCTACTATTAAGTTTAAAACATCTCTATCCTTCACTATATACTTTACAGGCAATCTTAGACCTGTTCTCACGTCTATGCCGCCTATTAAATTTTTCTCTAAATCAGAATGAACCATTCTTGCCAGATCCGATAAAGTCGCATTTGGTTCCATTAGAAACACATCTGGCAGGACCCTTCCAAGCTTATCCGATAATCTCCTTGGATCCTCCACAGGGTAAACCATTTTATAGCCTAGGATTTTGAAAACTAAGGTATTTAAAGCGAATTGCACGCCTGTCCTCATCATTTTTGAAAAAACAAATCTTCTAACATACTCTAAAGCCCATTTTTGTTTTTCTGTAAGCCTTGATGGATCTTTAACCTTAAAATCCTCCTCTCCAGGGATGTATTCAACTAGTCCTTTTTGAACAGCTCTTCTTAGCACTAATTCGGCTTCTGCTGATGCAGGAGTAACTACTACATCCTTTAACTCCTTCGTTAATTTTATAAAATTCTCTTCCGAACCCTTTAAGTCCATTTTATTAGCTACCACTATTGTTGGCTTAGAAATCTCCCTAAGGAAATACGCGAAACTCTTGGAATCATCTATATCCCAGTTTCTAAAGTCCTTATCGGCCAATCTTGTCACCATAAGGGCTTTCTCAATATGAACTCTTTTAACCTTAGCTCCCGAAAGAATGGGCAACATTGCCTCTACTAGGTCATTAGTTCTTCTTAAATTCTTTTCTATCTCCTTTCTATTTCCCTCTATCAACTTTAAGTACCACATAACAAGCTCCTCCTCGATATCAAAATAATCAGATATGGGATTCCCGTATCCCGGTTCAACTAAATTGCCGTCCTCGTCTATGCTCCCAGAAGCATCGACTAAATGTATTAGACCATCTGATTGAGCAGCTACGCTAAGGAATTGGTTCCCTAATCCCTTTCCCATCCAAGCCCCCTTAATTAAACCAGGAAGGTCGATTAGCACTATTGGAGCGAATCTCCATCCATTTAAACAAACTGAGTTCCGAGGGTTATCCTTAACCCCAAACTCCTTACACACACAGGGCTCGGATACATGAGCTGTCCCTATGTTAGGTTGTTTAGTGGTAAACGGGTATGGTTGAACTTCAGCTGAAAGCAACGTAGCAGCGTTAAAGAAAGTTGTTTTCCCCGTATTGGTTTTTCCTATAATTCCTATTTTTATCATTATCTGTCTCACCAATTTGAATTGTCTTCGACACTGATGTATTTTTACGAGTCCTAATATTTTAAATGTATGAACGTTCTCCAGCCATATTCCGCCCATTTCCCCCGATAAGATCTATCAGGTGATTGAAACTTGCCATTAAACTTAAACTCAATTTATGTAACCGTAATCCCTTATTTTAGTTCTTCCCATATTTGATGGTGAGATGGGTGAACTTAGAATAAGCCGAATTGGAAGGGGTTTAGTTCTTGAATTTAAGGATAAAAAATACGCGATAGATGATGTCTCGATCGGAAGTTTTGATTATCATTTTATATCTCACGCTCATTGGGACCACTTACCTAAAAGGATTTGTGGAAAAATTTTAGCATCCGAGGAAACGTTAAGATTTGCCGTTGAGAGAGGAATGAGGATGGTTAAAGTAGATAGGAGCCCCTCTCATGCTGAATTATTAAATTCTGGACATATTTTAGGCTCTAGTGCGCTGTTAATTGATGATAAAATCCTTTATACGGGAGATGTATGCTTAAGGGATAGATTTTTCCTCAGAGGATTTAAACCCATTAAAGTGGAAATTCTGATAATAGAAGCTACTTATGGCAAAAGCAACTATCTTTTTGGAGATATCGGGAGGATAATTGATGAATCCTTTAAATATCTTTTAAACGCTCTTGCCACAGGTAAAAACGTGGTAGTGACGGGATATCCTCTGGGTAAAGGACAAATTCTGACAAAATTACTTAACTGGTTCGATAATCTCATAGTTCATGATGAAGTTGAAAGGTTTAACAAGCTATACTCCGAATTTGGAATTGATCTAGGGGAATACATGCCATATCAAGTGGCCAACAAGAGAAATTATCTAAAGAAGGGTGGATGGATATTGATAGCTCCTAAAGGCCCCTTGGCCAAGAAAATAGCAAGAAAAAACAATGCTTTAATGG
>CAYLIY010000034.1:7379-9025 GCA_964384015.1 uncultured Nitrososphaeria archaeon
TGGTTATACTCATTGGAGCGGAGCGGATAAAGGCTTCCCGCTAAGCGATCATGCTGACTTTAATGATCTAATAAGAATAGTTGAGCTAACTCAACCAAGTGAGATCTACGTAGCTTATGGGTTTTCCAGGGAATTTTCACGAGTTTTGAATAATAGGGGTTTTAAGGCGGTCCCATTAATGCCTGGTCAGAGGATGATCGTTGATTTTTAGATTTAGGTTTAAGTAATTTAAGGGTTTAAATCTCGATGGCTAATGAACTTGGTGGGCTTGATGGAGCTCCAAGTTCTTAAAAACAGGGAAGAGCCGGAAATTTTCATGGATAGAGAATGGGACTTAATAATAATTGGAGGAGGACCAGCAGGATTAACAGCAGGAATATACGCCGCAAGAATGGGACTTAAAACCCTTATTTTAGAAAAGAATGTTCCTGGCGGAAGAATTTCCTTAAACCCGTGGATTGAAAACTATCCTGGTTTCTTGGGAATAAGTGGCGAAGAACTTGCTTCTAGATTTGTGGAACAAGCTAAAATGGCAGGCGCTGTAATTTTCAGCCCAGTTGAAGCAAGAAAAATTGTTCTGGATGGTTCTAAGAAGAAAATAGTAACAAATAAAGGAATTTTCGTGACTAAAGCTGTGATTATAGCATCAGGAGGGAGGGAGAGGATATTAAATGTTTCAGGGGAGGAGGAGTTAAAGGGGAGAGGAGTCAGTTATCATGCTATTCGTGATGGTCCTCTATTTAGGGATAAAAGGGTCGCGATAGTAGGAGGTGGAGACGCTGCCGTCACGAGCGCGATATACTTATCCAATTTAGCTAAGGAAGTTTATCTAATCCATAGGAGAGATAAGTTAAGAGCTGAAAAAGCCCTGATAGAGAAATTATTCCAAACAAACGTTAAAGTGATATGGAATACTGTAATTAAGGCGATAAAGGGCAATAAAAGCGTTAAAAAGCTTATATTAAGGAACAAGCTAACTGGGGAGGAGAAAGCTTTGACTGTTGATGGAGTTTTCATATGTATAGGATACGTGCCTAACAGCGAGATAGCTAAAGAGGCTGGAGTGAAGATCGATGAGAAAGGCTACATAATAACTAATAAAAAACAGGAAACAAATATTCCAGGCGTTTATGCGGCAGGAGATGTCACAGGAAAACCGGAACAGATAGCCAAGGCCATTGGAGAGGGGGCAGTAGCAGCCTTATCAGCTTATAGGTATATCACCAGTAAATCATAACTGCCTTATTCTCTCTGATATGGAGGATTCCTTGATTCTCTCATTAACCATCTTAACTGTTGGTAAATTTTTTGGCCCTATGGCCTCAACTATGAACGATGCCGTAGACGTGGCAAAGATAGCAGATTGAAGGGGATCCTTGGAAAGCATGTATTTAAAGATAAAACCTCCAAAATAGGCATCACCTGCACCCGTTGGATCAACCACTTTGGTTTCAATGGCGGGAATCTTAAAGAGAGATCCTTCATAATAAATAATTGACCCTTCCCTACCTAGGGTAATTAAAATAACGCTCGGGCCCATTTTACTTATTTCCTTACACATATCAGCTATCTTTGTTTGTTTAGTTATAAGTCCTGCTTCATGTTCCGTGCATTTAACTATATTCACAAACTTCAGCACATTCTTG
>CAYLIY010000035.1:0-6722 GCA_964384015.1 uncultured Nitrososphaeria archaeon
ATAACTAAGAGAGTTGAGAAACTCATAGATGTCAGACTAAGCCCCAGCATAGTGTATTCATTTCTGTACAAGTTAGAGTGGTTAGGTTTGATCAGGGGAAAACTCCTTGGCCAATTAGAAAATTTGTTTTAGGCTTTATAAGGCATGTGATAAATAAGGGGAACAGAATAATTCAAGAGCTATTTGAAAAACCAGTAAAAACTGGTGAAAAATGAAACTTACTCTTAAACGCTGATTAGCTACTTGACTGAAGATACGTAAACAATATTTTGATGAGAGACTAAGTTAAGAATAAGGATGATGTCCATGGACCTCGAGACCCTTAAGATGCTCATTAGAAGCATGATGAACGTGTTAGTTCTATGGATATTGCTCAAGAAGCCAATGCATGGATATGAGATATTAAACGCTATAGCAGATGTGACTGGTTTTAAGTTCAGTCCAGGGTCCGTGTATCCCCTCCTTTACAAGCTTGAGAGGCTAAAGTTGATCAAAAGCCGATGGATGAAAATAGGGGAGAAAAGGAGGATAAAACTTTATGAATTAACCAATAAAGGAAAAAAAGAGCTAGAACATTTAAAGGAGAAGCTAAGGGACTTTCTTAAAGATCTTATGTCCAGTTAGATAATCAGCCATGCCGATAGCTGGTAAGATATTCAGGCTAAACGAAAGCATAGACTTGAAAACAATAGCTCAAAAACTAAGCGGTTATAAAAGAGAGCATTTGCACCCTGAAACCGGGGAAAAACTTCTCTCTGAAATAAAGGGACTAGAATTGAAGGAAAACGTTCTTAAAGGAATATTTAGCGAGGATATAATAATAACGAGATTTTACAGAGGAGAAATCAAGGCAATACCGATAACTCTGGAAAACACATTTCTTTTTATACAAGAAAAACGTTTTCCTCTTCTTTTTATAGTTGGAAAAAAGCTAAGAGCAAACAATTTAGCTAACAAGCTTAATGAAATAATTTTCATAGAACCGGGCGTAATAACTGAAGCGGAAATATCCCATGATACCCTTAAAAACCTCCACGAAAGTAATCCTGAAGCAACTAAGGTGATTTTCTTCGATAATGTCGATATTCCTAACATTAACAAACTATCGCTATATGGAGCAGCTCTTGCTGATTCTAGCCTTTATCTAGAATACTTAAAACACGGTAAGATCTGGTATGTGGTATTTGAATCCAAAAAACGTGAATTGACGATAGGTATAACCAGAAACTGCGTAATAACGGTTTTTAACCCAATAGAAGAAGAAAAGTTCATAAAGCTTGTATTGGATGATATAATCCCCCTGGTTTCCTTATAAAGCATAAATATAGGGCATAATAGAGAGTTTAATATTGGTAATATGCTTCTTAGCTTCAGAGCTCGATTAAGCTAGCTTAATCCATAAAAGGCGGTCATCGATGACCGAACAGACTAAGCTTGGCAAAATATATAGTAACAAGATCTTCAAATGGATAGCATTCGGTGTCTTCTCGGGCTTAGCTGGAGGATTGGGCGGCGTTATATTCACCTTCACCTTATCTATCGTTGATGAGTTTTTCTGGGGGGTCGTAAATAATCTAAAGAACTCTGGCCATCTCCTAATAATACCGCTCATTCCGTTCACTGGGGGATTGATCGTTGGAATCCTCAACTATTTAATAGATAGGGAGGCCTTTTACGTGCCATGCGCGACCGACGGCATGATAGACCTTGTTCATAGGAGTTACGGGTATACCCACCCAAAGAAACCATTACTCAAAATATTCACGGCATCCATAACAATAGGCACGGGCGGTAGCGCTGGCAGGGAATGCCCTATGGCCTATACAGGTGCAGGTCTTGGGGCTCTCGTGAATTTAATGATAAGGCGCTCAGGTCTGGGAAAGCTTATGAAGTTCACTCGCAGGGATTCAAAAATAGTAGCTATATGTGGGGCCTCTGGAGCCCTAGGCGGGATATTCATGGCCCCTCTTGGCGGTGGCATCTTCGCCAGCGAAGTTCTTTATTCTGAAGACATAGAAATCGAGGCGTTACCTTCTGCCATATTGGCCTCTATAATCGGTTGCGCGATCTTCAGTCAAGTTTTTGGCATAGAGGCCTTAGTCGAGTTCCCAAAATTTCATGACATGCTTATCTTCAATAAAGATCTGATTTTTGACCTCTTTCATGTCATAAATATGGTGCTTTTGGGCTTGATCTCATGTCTTGCTGGAGTGCTATGGGTTAAGGTTTTTTACAGAGTTCATTATTCCCTCAGGGATTCAAAGGTACCTAGACCATTAAGACCAGCTCTCGGGGCCCTTTTAGACGGCTTAGTTATAATAGTTGTATTGCTATTAACTGGAGAGCTGTACATATGGGGAATGGGCTATCAATTCATACAAGAAGCTATCTATCCCAAAGAATTCGGATTACGCTTCGGTCAATTTGCCCTAATAGTCTTTATAATACTTTATTTAGGCAAAATATTGGCTGGTGCTTTTTCCATAGGCAGCGCTGGTGCTGGAGGAGTGATAGTCCCAACCCTCTTCGCGGGAGCCATGGTTGGAGGAGCATTTGCTGAAGCTCTTAGCTGGTTCTTTCCCCGATTTATGGCAAACGATGCGATCATGTCAGCCTATGTAGTTGCTGGCATGGCAGCTCTATATGCGGCTGTTGGTAGAGTTCCGATGTCTACCATTCTCTTGCTCTGCGAGACGTGCAGGAACTTCAGTTTGTTTGCTCCTATGTTCATCTCCTCAATAACAGCCTTTATGTTAGCTAAACGCCTTAACATAACAATATATCCATCCCAATTGCCTAAAAGACCCAAACTCACGAGAAAAAGGAGAATTTTCGACTTTTTGTTATGGTTCCTTATAATAGGCTCAGGGGTTGCTCTGTATTTCCTAACAGGCGCCGTTATTTAGAATATGGGGAAAGTAAATATTTTCCTTCTTTTTCTTATAATGAAAACCCTATCTCCCTTCTTAAGTTTTAGGTTTCCCTTAGGAAGTAAGACTTCGTTCTCTCTTATGATCATGACAGGGTGGGAATCCTCGGTTAAAACATAGCTTAATCTCATGTCTTCCCTATCCACATCTATATACTCTACATCAAAGCCGCCCTTTGTCAGAAGGTTTGTGAGTTTGACCAGGTCCTCATGATAAAGCATCGCTTCCAGCATTATGGATGCTGACTCGTCAGGACTTATCACCCTTATTCCTCTAGCCTCACATATCTTAGCATAATTTGGATTCTCAACTCTCGCGATTATTCTTGGAACCCCATATCTCTCAGCTAACAAAGCGGATATTACGTTGGTTAAATCATCCCCTGTTAGCGCTATAACAGCTGATGCCTCCTCAACCCTGGCCTCCTCTAAAGTTAGAGGCTGAGTTGCGTCACCTTTAACAACGTCTATCTCAAGGTGTCTGGCAAGTCTTTCGCAAACTTCCTGGTCTTTATCCACTACAGTCACTCTATCCCCTTTTGATTTCAGCATTTTGGCTACAGCTTCTCCTACGTTTCCTCCTCCTATAATTATGACCTTCATTAGAACTCAGCCACCTTCCTTATACAAATTAACTCATCGCCTGGTCTTACTTCAGCATTTGACCTTGGAATCACTATGTTCCCGCGACGAACAATGGCTATTGGGTGACATTCACAGCCTATCTTTGACGATAACTCCTTAACTATCTCGTTTACTGCTCTAACTTTGTTGACCTTGACCCCCTCTATCTCAATGTACTTCTTATGATGTAGCTCTATTAGCGTGGTCAGCATTACCCCCCTTAGCATCTCTGATATGATTATAGCAGCTGACCGCGCTGGGTATATCACCTCATTAAAGCCTAACATCTTGCATACCTCAAAGTACTCCTCTCTATCGATGCGTAAAATAACTCTCTTAGCTCCACATAGCCTTGCTGCAAGAGCGATCATTATGTTGATCTCGCTTTGTCCACTAAGCGCAAGAAGAACATCAGCGGTGTTTACCTTAATCTTCTTAAGGACTTCTATATCCGTGGCATCACCATTTATCACATTTATCCCGAGCTCCTCCCTTAATCTCTCACATACCTCAGGATCTTTATCTATAACTACTATCTTCTCTCCTCTAGCCTCTAAACTCTTAGCTACTAGTTCTCCTATACTTTCTCCTCCAGCTATTACTATATACATTCCCTATTCACAAAATACATTCAGAGAGATAAAAATAAATGATTTTAGGGCTATCTTTCAGGGTTTAAGAGGTTGTTAAAACTTGTACCCGATTCTCCTGAGAAACTCCCTTCTCTCCTTTATATCCTCATCTCCCTCTATGCCCTTGGTCTTGAAGCCATCAATAACCCCGATTATCCCCCTTCCCTGATCAGTTTCCACTATAAGGACTTCAATAGGGTTTGATGTCGCGCAATGTATGGTGCAGACCTCTGGAACTGTCTTTATTCTCTGAAGCACATTTATTGGATAGGCGTTCTTTATAAAAATCACGAAGCTGTGACCCGCCCCTATCTTAAGAGCTGTTTCAGCAGCTAGTTTTCTCAGCTCCTCATCATTCCCTTCGTGCCTAACTAAGCACTTGCCTGAGGCCTCTACGAATCCTAGCCCGAACTTTATCTGGGGAACTGTGTTGACTAAGGCCTCATAAATATCCTCGGTGGTTTTTATGAAGTGAGAAGTGCCTATTATAACGTTACACCCTTCAGGGATGTCTACTCTTACTATTTTTATCTCCAAACTCCCACCTCTGAGCACTCCAAATTTAACATCTTAATTTAATAAATAAATGTCAAGCCTAGTTTTATTTGATCAAAATGGCTAAATGTAGCTTATGTGTAGATGGAATAGCCGAAGTTCATCTTACATATGCTGGATTAAGGCTTTGCCCGAACTGTTTTAAGGATTTCTTCGTGAAGAGAATCAAGAGAACGATAGAGAGATACAGGATGATAAATAAAGGGGATGTTATAGGGGTAGCAATCTCAGGGGGAAAGGATAGTGGCTCCCTTCTCCACAGCCTTAGAATGATATATCCCGATGCGCAAATAATCGCATTGCATATAAACTTAGGAATTAGGAACTACTCGGAGGATTGTGAGAGGAAGGTAAGAGAGCTAACGAGGATGCTTGATGTAGATTTGCTTGTTTACGACCTAAGGAAAAGGGAGGGATACACAATCGAGGACTTTAAGATGACTAGATATGGTAAAAAAATGTGCTCGGTATGCGGCATCATTAAAAGGCATGTTATGAACGTCATGGCTAACGAGGCGGGAGTTGACGTGCTAGCGACGGGGCATAACTTAGACGATATGGTTGAGGCCATGTTTTCTACACTCATTAGTGGAGACCTCGATCAACTCATCAGGTTAAAGCCTGTTCTTCCCTCAACTCACCCTAAACTTAAGAAGAAGGTGAAACCCCTTTTTAAAACCCCTGAAGTAGAGGATCTCCTATACGCAGCTTATAATGATATTCCCATCAGGGAGAAGAGCTGTAAGTTTAGCTTAACGGCCCGCTCCTTAATCAGAAAGAGAATGATAAATAATATGGCCGAAGGAAGCCACAGTTTTAAATATCAGCTTCTTTCGGTCTTTCTTGATAAGTTAATCCCCTTAATAGAGGAGAAGAAAGGAAAAGTTGTTCTAAGAGAATGTAAGATGTGTGGATATCCCTCCCAAGACGAAATATGCTCGAGATGTAAAAGAGTTCAGGCTTTAAAGAGTTTATATCAAAGTGAGGGGAGCGCTATCAAATGAGCGAGTATAAGAAATTCATTAAGGGCCTTGAGGTGAGGTTTCTTGGAGGAAAAGACGGAATAGGTGGAAATCTAATATTGCTCCAATATAGGAGATCAAAAATAATCTTAGACATGGGAATTCAATTTTCTAAACTGAGAAGCTTCTACACATGGCCTTTAAGAACCCCATCAGGAATCGATGAGTTGGTGAGGCTAGGAATTGCGCCGAGGATTGATGAGCTATATGCTACATGGAAGAAAGATGGAACTTTAGACCTAGAACATCAGAGGGAAACGGATATATGCGGGGTCTTCATATCCCACTACCATTTAGATCACTGCTACCTTTTACCTCAAATAAACAGGAGAATACCTGTGTACATGGGGGAAACCGCCAAAATATTCTTTGAATATTATGTTAAAATCAAGAGAAGGGAGAAGAGGGGGATATGGAGACCAGAAAAATTAGATGAGAATATAAAGACGTTTAGAACTGGAGATAAGATGACCTGTGGGGAATTTAACGTTTTTCCTGTACATGTTGATCACTCTCTCCCTGGGGCTTATGGTTTCATAGTTGAATGTCCTGAGGCTGTTATTGCCTACACTGGAGATTATAGACTTCATGGGCCTAAAGAAGAGCTAACTGAGGACTTCATAGATGTTTGCAGGGAATTTAATCCTGATCTCTTCATAACAGAAGGGACTAACTTCTTCGATGTAACCAGCTTAACCGAAGAGCAAGTTTCAGATGAGCTGATGAGAATGATAAGAAGGGTTAAAGGAGCTATTTTGGCAAGCTTTGGACTGAAAGATGTGGATAGATTCAAAAGCTACTTTAAAGTTTCCGAGGAGACAAATAAGGGAATACTCATGTCGTATAAGCAACTTTTTCTCTTAAAGGAGTTGAAGGATAAAGATGCAAATCTGAGACACTCAATTCCTGATCTAAAAAGCGATTTAATAACCGCTTACTATAAATCATTAACTAAAGGAG
>CAYLIY010000035.1:6732-7608 GCA_964384015.1 uncultured Nitrososphaeria archaeon
AAGGGGTTGAGCAGGACCTAAGAGCTAGAGGGATCAACGTAATATGCGTGCAGGATGACTCAAAAAGGTCCTTTCTTAAAGACAAGATAATTACATCGTTCACTGATATACTTCAGGAAATAGGCTTAATGGAAATTCCAGCCGACACGATAGCAATCTTCTCCGAATCGGAGCCGGTTGATGAGGAAAGTCAGATAGAGTTAGAGAAAATACTTCACTGGCTTAAGCATATGGCCGTTCCTTCATATAGGGTTCATTGCTCAGGCCACATATACCCTTGGCAGCTAAGACAGGTCATTAAAGAGGTCAAGCCAAAAGAGGTTGAGGTAGTTCACAGCAACTACCCTGAAACCCTTAAGAAGTTCGTGCTGAAGGATTAGTGGGAGTTATGTTGCCGATAATTTCGATAATCGGCGGGGAAAACAGAAGCAGGAGGGAAATAATTAACGAGCTGAAGGCCGAACTTGAGGCCATGGGGTATAAGGTATTGCTGTTTCAAAAAGGGCCATTTATAAGGAAGTTGTTGATTAAAGAGGGAAGTTTTGTTCTTGAGGGGGATTTTGAGGCCAAGGATGCTTTGGGATTTTTAGAGGAAATGAGCTTTAGAATCCCAAGCGACGTGTACGTCACAGATGAGGATATAAGCCCTAGCTTCAAGATAGCCCTCATCGAAAAGGAAAGGGATTTAGAGCTGATGACGTCAAAGAAGGTAATAGCTGCAATCAGCAACCTAGATTTAAAGCTAGAAATTCCGGTTTTTAAACTAAAAGAATTAAAAAAACTTGTTAAATTCTTGAATGATGAATTTTTAGGCAAGCTCACAAGGAAAGAGGTAAAATTAGCGGTTAACGAGAAGGAAATTCCAATAAACCCATT
>CAYLIY010000035.1:7618-8978 GCA_964384015.1 uncultured Nitrososphaeria archaeon
GCTTCTCTCCTTTATCCTCTTTCCTATTCTTATCGCTGATTCGTAGAGAATTATAAACGGTATGGATACGAGCATCATGCTAATGGGTGTTGGATCGGGGGTTATAATCGCGGCGAAAACAAATATCCCAAAGATGACCCCTCTCCTATTCTTCATCAAGGTCTCTATAGAAACGACGTCATATTTAATCATAAGCACTATCACTATCGGCGTTGTGAAAAATAATCCTGAAGCGCCTAGAATTAACCCAATAAAGCTATAATATTCTTTTATTGAGAACATAGGCGCGGCACCAGCTCCAATAGCGAACGCGTAGAGCATCTTGATCGTTATCGGTAATAAGAGGAAATAAGCATAAACTACTCCGAATATGAACAAAGAGGTAAATGAAATTATGAAATAGAAGGCGAATTTTCTTTCATGGGGATAAAGCGCTGGATTTACGTACTTGTATATTTCATAGGCTATGTAAGGCGATGATATTAACACCCCGATTATGAAGGATATCAGGAAGTAGACCTCCACGGTATCCAGCCATGAATGAGCATAAATTATGGCTCCTTCTGGCAGAGTATCGTTCTTTATCCTATCAATGACCATTGAGACGAAGGTGTTGCTTAAATATCCTTGAAAGCTCTCTAAAGGGCTCTTAAAATTAAAAACTTCGTTTATTACTTTAAAATTCATCGGAATGAAGGCGACTATAAAGCTCGTAATAAATAGAACGATTAGAATTCTCCTTAGTCTAATGGCTAACTCTATTATATGTTCTGAGAGGGGGGCCTCCCTGTCATAGGACACGTTTTACTTCAACCTCTCGAGCTTCTTAGTTGCCTCCTCAAATACCCCCTTCTCCTTGGCCTTTGCTAAAACATCCTTTAATATATCGCTTAGCTCTCTTCCCTCAGTTTTCACATCTAACTTCTTCGCTAGGTCTATTATTAAATCCCTATATTCCTCTATTTTTTCCTTTTTCTCTTCTTCTTTTTCAAACAATCCTTTTTCAGCTTTTCTGAACTCTCTAATAGCCTCACCTAGTGATCTCGCTAATTGCGGAATTTTCTGAGGTCCGAAGAGGATTATGGCTATTAATATTATCAGAAGTATCTCCCACCAGCCAAGGCTTGGGATCTGTAACGCTAAATCTGAAAGAGGCATCCTTAAGACCTCCAACAATCTATCAGGAAATATCATATATTAAGCCTTTGAATTTCAAGCAAATAAGGCCTAAAATAACCTTTTTATTACAATATAATGACAATTTTACTTGATTTGAGCAAAAAATTTAGATTAACCTGATTTGGTAAATGTAATTAACTTCTAGAAAACGCCTACACAACTTAATTCATTATGCTAGGAC
>CAYLIY010000036.1:0-8719 GCA_964384015.1 uncultured Nitrososphaeria archaeon
AGTATTTTTGCCACTATTTCTGCTATGTCGTGTTTGTTGTATGGTATCTTTATTTCTCTTATTGTTATTATTATTTCTCTGAAGGTTATCTCATTTGATTGAGTCTTTGTAATGTAGTCTGTTAGTAATGTTTGAGCTAACTTTTCAGCTATTCTATACTTGGGGCTTAATAGTTTCATGTGGAGTGTTATCGCCTTTTTAATGTCCTCTTCACTTGCGTCTGAGGTAGCATAGACTTTAACTTTTCGACCTCTTCTATTTTCATTTATTTTTGTGATGGGGTGAATTAATCCGAATGCCTCTAAGTCACGTAGAATCCTATATAGGGTTCTGTAGTGAATGCCAAATTCATGCTGAAGTATTTGGGGAGTAGCGGCTTTTCTGGTAAGGAAGTAGAACGCTACCCACCTAACTTTTTCTTTGAATAAAATGTAACCTACTCTGCCTAGAATTTTGTCACGGATTGTCATAAATTCCCTGAGATTAGATGTATAGAAGCAAGAATTTTTCTTACCAAAATTGGTCAAAAATTCCGTGTCATTAAGAATATTATATAGCAAATTCTTGACAGAGTTTGACAAAAATTCATTCATGTCAAATACCTCCTCCTTAGCGGCTTTGTAGGTCACAACCCTTCGAGACTTCAATTTTCCTCCGCCCATCAATTAAGGTAGAGATTCAATCCCTTAAAAATTTAACAGTTTAGGAGGGAGGTCAGGCGGGATGGGCGGAGGAAGACTGTGGTTAAAACCCGATACCGCCCTCCTCCCTCCCCAACTATAACAACAGAAAAAGGATATTTAAGTGTTACACTACACCGAGTATTCTTCCATAAAGTTTTAAATCCTACATTTGGTTCAACTCAAATAGTGATGCTCCATGTGGGAGGTGGTAATTGGAACAGTTAAGGGGATACTGGCAGGAGCGATATGTGGAGCTATAACAGCCCTATTGGGATATGCTAAAAGCTCAACTGTGGAGGACTTTGATCCTAAGAAGGCTAGGCAGACTATAATTGTGGGTGCTATAGTAGGTGGGATAGCGGGATATCAGGGATGGACATATCAGCAGGCTTATGAGTGGGCTAGTAGCACAGGCGTCATAGTCATCGTTGAATACATTAAGAAGGCAATACTACGGAGATTGGGATACGAGGTGTAAGCCATGTCACAAGAAGAGGAGAAGGAGAACATAGATGATCCACTCCTAACGGAGATATCCCGTAGACTGGGGCTTCTAGAAGGCCATTTCTATAATTTAGCTGAGAGGGTTTCAGGACTGGAGTCAAGGGTAGACTCCTTGGAGAAGATCATAAACTGGGTTAAGGGAAGACTTGAAAAACTTGATCAACGACTCTGGGTTATAGTCACAGGTGTAATAGCCACCTTCCTAGTTGCCTTAGTAAACCTTATCTTAAGATACTTCCATACTATCTGAGGTGGTGTCATGGGCATCTGCCCCCTCCTACCCTCATGTAAGGAGAAGGTAGACGTGGAGAAGTATATGGAATACTGTGCGAATATGGCGGAGGATAAATACAAGGAGTGCGAGGTATATAAAAGAGAGGTAGCCGTAAACAGGACTCCTCTGGAGTGGTCGAGGCTACTGTCTGGAGTCAGGATAAGGTAGCCGTCACACCTCTGTCAAGACCTCCTTAATCGCATTCAGTCTTTCGTATAGTTCCTCTGCTGTCTCCTCTCCCAGCAAGTCTGCTACATCACTAGCAGTCTCCTCCGTATCCCTCAGCATTCCAGCCAGCCTAGCCTTATACAGCTTCCTCTCCCTCGCCCTAAGCTCCCCCTTAAGCTTCTCAACCAACTTCTCCATCTCTTCCAGCCTCTTCTCATACTCCTCCTTGATCTCGCTTATCATCCTCTCAGCCTCAGCCTTCACCCTCTCAGCCAGCCTCCTATACTCCTCCTTCTCCTCAGCCATCCTCATAAAGTCCTCATAGGTTCTGTAAATCTGACTGATCAAGTTTGGCAGAGGCGTTATAGTATAATATGCGTCTATGAACTCCTCGCTACTAGGCTTCAACCTCTCAAGCTTCATGGTGGGTATTCCAAGCCTCAAAGCTATCTCCTTCATCTGCGGGAGAATCCTATCCCACCTCTTAGTAATGTCATCATAGAACTCCCTCCTAAGCACCGTGAACTCCTTATAGATTTTCTGGAACTCCTCCTCTATCAGAGGCAAAGCCCTCAACGGAACCACGTATTTACCGCCCAGCATGAACACCTTATGCCTAGCCAGCAACCTATAGAACTTCACCCTCAGATAATTCAGCTTATTCCTCTGCTCACGGCTCAGCCTAAAGAAGGTTGTTAGCACCCGCTCCTCTGGAGTATGGCTTACGCCGACCACCCAGCCCCTAGTGTGGAACTCCACTATGAACAGCTTTGCCACCTCTCCACCGCTCATACGCACCACCATATATGATATTCAACTACCAACTATATAAAGCTTTCCCCAACTAACTAAATCTTTAAAAGAATATCGGGCTTAGCCTCCTTTAGGTGGACGCAGTTAAAGTATCTCCTAAGCACCCTGTTCTCAGACTTGATGAAGACACAGGTGAGATCAAGGCCACGCCCCTTAGCCCTCTTAGCCAAATCCTCTGGAACATGGCCTATCGCATCAGTAATCATAACAACCCTGTCATCCAAGTGATGAGTCATAGCATCCTCAATAACAGCCTCAAGATTAGTCCCTCCACCAGCCCTAATCCTCAGCAAAGCATCCAGTATATCCTTAAAGCTGGTTATGGGATCGTGAACCTCAACATCAAAGAACTTAAGAGTCATCTTAGCCCCAACCTGCTTCAACCTCCATGCCAGAGCAAGAGCCGAGGCTGTGGCAAAGCTAATCTTAGGCACATTCTCCCATGTTACTGGAGAGGTATAATATTCGATCCCACTTCTCATAGAACCGCTTTTATCGATATAGACGACCCAGTTCTGGATTCCTCCGTATTGTTCTGAAACCCTCAAAGTCCTTGAGGCAATCTTATAGGCGAGGAGATCATCATCAAGATACTCCAAAGGGAGAACCCTTGAAAGCTCACTCCACCTCTGAATCCTCTTAACCCCCAGAGGTCTACCCCCTATAAGCGTAGGCATCTTAGTCTGCTTTAGACTTGGAGCCTCCCTTACCGCCCTCCTAAGAAGCTTAACAAGATACACAACTATCTTATTTCTAGCCATCTCCCTAAACTCATCAGGCTTCTCCAAGAACTCCGCAACTGGAACACCTATAAGGCTGAAACTCTCAGCCACCTCAACATCTCTCCTAATCCTCTCAGCCTCCTTCTTCAACTCCAATACCAGAGCATCAGTAATCACATCCTTAACTCTCTTAGAAACCTCTTCATCATCCAAAATACGCCCTATGGCATCGATGGGATTCTTCAACTCCTCCCTTGAAACAACAGGCTTTAACCTCTTCAACTCCACCTCACTCTTAGCGAATAAAGTGTTGAGAAACTGGATGGTGGCATACTTACTCAGAAGCGGGTCTCCAGCAACACTCTCATTCAGAATCCTATACTCATCAGAGTTGTAGTATTTCTCCAGTATAGCCTTCCATCCATCCTCCAACTTTGGGTTAAAGACTATGCTACTCCAAGGCTTATAGTGGATGATGCTACTATCCATCCCTGCGACAAAGGGAATCCTCTTATCCTCCAAAAGAAAATTAGTTAAGACACTTCTAGCCAACGCCCTATAAGTAGGATTATTGTAATCCTCGATTAAGGCAGGTCGCATAGGCTCACCCCCTCTTAAACTTCTTCAGCCTACTCTGTATCTCACTAATATCCCTAATCAGATTCTCAGCATCCCCTATAATCTGCTTAATCTCCTCCTTGAACAACTCAACCTTCTCGGGCTTATTGAACAAGGACTGAGCCACTTGGATAGCTTCTGCGGCTAGACGCTTAGCGGTCTTCAAATCGCCTCCCACAGCGAAATCCCTAGCCTTCTCCAACTTCTCGCTAGCCTCCCTGATCTCTGGGGGCTGAAGCTCATCCAAAGCCTTCCTATAGCTCTCAAGAGCCTCCTCATTAGGCAACACATACTTACTCACAGCTATCGCAGACTTCCTCACATCAACACCAAAGACATAGCTGTAGGTAGCCACCAGTCTCGGTAGATGATGGGGACTCACAGCAGTCCTATCAGACACGAAGATACCATGCTGGCGAAGCACTATCACCAACTGGCTAGTGGCCTTAGCTATGGCGTTTATATTTTGTCGCATGTAGGCGGTTATCTCATCATATATCCTAGAAATATCGGATAAACTACAGAGTGGCTGGACATTCGGATTCAAGTTTACATTATGTATGATGGCATTCTCCAGAAGCGTTGAACTTATCCTCTTAACGAAGTGTCTAAGAAGGAATCGATCATAGAACGCCGCTAGTTCACTATCAGTTGGAAGCTCATTAGACGCACCATAAAGACTCCAGAGGGGACACTGATACACCGTTCCATCGCAATCCACGAAAATCCTCTCATTCATCACGTTAAGCAGGGTGTTCAACGTCTCACTGCTACCCTTGAAAATCTCATCGATGAAGGCAAGCTCAACATCTGGGAGTTTCCCCTTGATATTCCTCACGAATCTACCCTGCTTATACGCCACAGGGTCTATGGCTCCAATCAACTCATCGGGAACCGTATACTTGCTGAGGAGATAGTAGAAATAGCGGCAATTCACCAGCCTCGATAGGCGATGGATTAACGCAGACTTAGCAACTCCAGGCTCACCGATGAAGACGGCGTGCTGTCTAGTAAGCAGAGCTAGAACCGCAACTCTAGCCTCCTCCTCCCTACCCACGAATCCAGAAGCCAACTCGTGGATAAGCTTCCTTGGGAGACTCACACCTACCACCAAGATACTTAAGTATCAAAAGCATATATAAACCTTTTGGTATAAAAACCCCAAAACCAAAAAACTAACCTACCTCCTCATATAGCTGACCCTCTAACTCCTCAACCCCCTTCTCACATAGTTTCAAAGCCTTAATCAAAGCCTCGCACAGCCTCTTAGCCTCATCAGGAGTAAGCCTAATAATCACAGGCCAGAAATCCCAATCCTGAACACCCAGTATAATTTTATCAGGCTCCGCCGCCTCCTTATAGTTAATCCTCAAGATCGTATAGCCATCACCCTCATCAATAACCTTCTCCTCACTCGAAACACCAATATACGGATAGACGACAAAGAGCTTCCCCTTCTCCAAGTCCATCGTCTCCCCAAGGCGACTCTCCCTAAGATACTTACCCAGATATAACTCGATCTTCACCCCCACCTCACCTCATACTATCTATAATTAATTCGTGATTAACTATCTCCTCCCAGGAAGCCTTCTTAAGCTCACCAGTCTCTGGATGTCGAGCTAGGTAACACCTCCTAGGCATGTATACCCCCCTCCAAGCATAATAAAATAGGTTATTAAACTCGATTCCCAAAGCTTTCCTACAAAGGCCACAAATCTTAACCTCCCTAAAACCAATCTTGATAAAATCCCTCGTTTTCTCTCCACAGATTTGACACCTCGCACTCTTCCTCCTCCTCCTCAAACCCCCTCACCTAACAACAACAATAGAGGAAGAGATATATTTAAATATTTCCACTTAGCTTAAAATAGTAGAGATGAGAATCAACAAGGTAAGAGTCCAATACCTCCTCGCAATAAAGGAGATATGCGACACATCAATCTGGGCTTCCCCAAAGGAAATCGTAAACAAAATGGGGAAAAAACTCGACGTAGTATGTATGATGCTCAGGAGACTTCTCGAAGATGGATTGCTCGAAAAAGGCGGAAGGGGAATGTATAGACCAACGAAAGAAGCCATAGACACACTAAGAAAACTCGGATACCTCGAATAAAAGGATAAAGCCTCGACATAGGACATAAATCGCCCTCCCTCCTCGGAAAAACAAAAAAACAGCTATTTAGCTAACCTCTTCAAGATAATCTTATTCCTAATCAACTGATCCCTTTCACCGATATTGGTGTTTCTCACATCAATTTCATAAATGTAATCATCAAAGGGTAAAACCCTAAAGACAACTGGCTTATGCTCATCATGCTCAATCAAGACATTATCCTTAACATAAAGCCTATTCCTATCTATCTCAACAACAACAGTATCAAAATTTCCAGTAATATAATTCCTAAACCTAACCTCAACCCTATGGGGTAGACTCCTACACTTCACAATATGGTTCCCCCTAACATATACGTAATCAACAAAATCCAAACCATCAACAACCTCATCAACCAAATCCCTATAATACTCCTTAACAAACTCATAAACCCTCTTCTCAACCTCAACCCTATCAAACCTTATCTCTATCACACACTCCTCAAATCCAACCCCAAACTCACTCTCAAAACTCACATAGAATTTTCTATCATAATATGCTGAACCTTCACTCAACTTAATAAACCTAAGCTTATCACTATACAAATCCAACACATCATTAACAACATGCTCAAGGTAAGCCTCAAGCCTCCTTTTAATTCTCTCTCTATCCTCAAAAGTAAGCTTATTAACTCTAATCCTATACCTAACTCCACCTAAATTAACCTCAATCCTACTAACACTCAGTCTCATATCACTAAAATACTTTAAAACCTTATCAGCAAAAAAGTTAACAACAGAATTACACAACCTGGCTGATAATTCAGCGATTAATCTATCTCTATATAATCCCCTAACCAAATCAATATGGATAGGTCTAACAGCAAACACTAAATCCCCTTGAACCCTAAAGATTTTACGCCCTTCCCTTATAAACACATAATCTCCATCATAATCCTCATCATAACTCAACATAGTCTTAATATGTTTAAAAACCCAATCCCAATTGGGATCAAGACCATAAACACTTGGATCAAGATAATTAGCAAATAGTTTCCCATCATCATTAACACCAACCAAAACAACTTGATAAACAATCATATAATCATCTTCTCTCCACCAACTTCTACTCGACGGAACCTTCTTCTCATAAACAATTAAACAATACTCATCATTATGAAAAATAAAAGTCTTCTTATTTAAAGGCACAACTCTAAAAACCTCAAAATCCACACTATTAGTGAACAACTCCTTAATCCTCTCCATAATATACTTTCTCCTCTTACTCCTCCTATCAAGTTGAGCATAAGTTTTAACCAACCCAACAAACTCTTTAAGTGGGGAATCAGAAAAATTGGGGGTTAAAGGCTTAATCTCCATTCCCCTAATCACCTCTCAAGGGCTGATTAAGGGGGCGTTCAGTCTCAACCTCTCTGAGAGGGAGGTTAACCTCAGCCCCCTTAATCTTAGGGGTAGGCTTAGGGATAGTTACAACCTTGACCTCAGCCGCCATGCCTATCCCCATGATACACTACTATCCCAAACTATATAAATCTAACTGCTCGAAACCTCGAAAAAAATAGCTCAACACACCTTCAACCTCAACCCTCAACTAAAAGCTCGAAAAACCCCCCCAATCACAAAACAATTAAAAAATCAAAAAAAACTGGGAGGCTCTAACAGTCTTCTTTAAGATAGTATGCTCTTTGATCGTCTATTATTCTATATCCTTCACTTTGAAGTTTTCTAACGATCATCAAAGTCTTCTCAGCCTCTTCAGTAGACTTTCTTAGTGCCTCAGTAAACTGTGTTAGATCAGCATCTTCATTAATATTAACTCCCTCTACAATATCACATCGCACTCTATAGACATCTCTGTAATCCTCTGGTTCACTAGTATCCTCAGCCTTTATGTTTACTGTAGCTAGCGGATAGATCACATTATGTCTCTCGTCGAACACCAGATACTTCTCCACTTCAAGCTTTATCTCAAACTTTCGCTCACTCATTTTTTCCTTCCCCACGATACATAGCTATCACAAACTATATAAACCTATCGATACACAACTATCAACAAAAACAAAAAACTCGACTCGAAACTCGAAAATAATCTCGATTTATGAAAAATTTAATTAAAAAATACACAAAAAATTAGGAAATAAGGGATTCATATACGTCTATCAGTATATCATAAGCCTTTATAATGGCTTCAACTTTATCTCTATCTGTTGTTTCTATACCTATTAGATGTCCCTTATAGAGGTGATAATGTCTAAAATTCAGGAAACACTCAACATCACATATCCATCTTCTAATCACCACTTCCCCATTATGTAGTATCACCACCTTTTTATCTCTATATTCCTCAATCTCTTTGTTTATTATATCATCAGTTAATCCACACTCTTCTTTATCCTCATCCCACCAATCACACTCTTCATATAGGCAATCATGACAGCTCTCTGGAGTTATTATCTCTTCATTTATATCCCATATCTTTATGTTTATGTAGTATTTAGGAATACCCCAGTCATTTAACGATACATAGGCATATATGTCTAATCCTTCCGCTTCATCAGTTAAAGTTATTTCTCTACCGAAACACTCGATAAAGTCTTTCTCGCTTCCGAATACTTCCCTTATTAGTGACTTTAGCCAATCTATAGCCTTCCCTATTTTTTCCTTTTCATATTCTCTTAACATTTTCTCATGATCTATATCTCTATTCTCAACTAGGTGTCTATAGTAAACCCCTTCATAAGGGGTTTCATATCCACACACCTCACACCTAAACCCCATATCCAAGTCTCACCCAATAACTAAAACCAAATATAACTATATAAACC
>CAYLIY010000037.1:0-4403 GCA_964384015.1 uncultured Nitrososphaeria archaeon
TCAGGAAATAGAGTTATTATTAAAAAAGGAGGAAAAAATTGAAATAACTCCTTCAATTAGACCTTTTGAGCCCATAGCTAAAGGTATAGAAAGCAAAGTGAAAATTCTAAGAAATCCTGGAGCATCTGTAAAGAAGGAGATGGCAAAGGATATAACAGAGACACTTATAGATAGGTTTAATAAGTTAAGGAGAATAATTGCTAGAAAGGCCGGAATAAATGTTAATGAGATAAATAAGGCGATTAAGAGAGATAATGATAAATTAACGGTCGTAGGGATCATTAACAATAAGAAAGAGGTGAAAAAGGGAGTAATAATAGAGGTTGAGGATCTAACAGGAAAGATTGTATGTTATGTAGACAGAGATAACCAGGGTGTTTATAGAAAAGTTTCCGTTCTCCCTCTTGACTGCGTTGTTGGATTAAACGTAAGAAGAATAAAAAGGGGGTTCTATTACATAGAGGACATAATTCTTCCAGAAATTAGAAGAGAAACGTCGAGTGAAAGTGATGAAGAAGTTTATTTAGTGCTCACATCAGATTTGCACGTAGGGAGTAACATGTTTCTAAAAGAGGCCTTCAAAAGATTTCTAAATTGGCTTAATGGTAAGTATGGAACCCCAAGAGAACTGGAAATAGCGTCTAGAGTCAAGTATTTAGTAATTGCTGGAGATATAGTTGATGGAGTTGGAGTATATCCTGACCAGGAATTACAGTTAGAAGAGATAGATGTTAAGAAACAATATGAGCAAGTGAGTAAGCTGGTGGAGCAGATTCCAGAATATATTGAGATAATAATATTGCCGGGAAACCACGACGCTACATTGCCCGTTTTACCTCAACCGCCAATATGGAAGGAATATGCTGAACGTTTGTATGATTTACCAAATGTACACATGGTAGGAAACCCGGTAAATGTTAGTTTTCATAGTGTAAATGTTTACAGCTTTCATGGGGTTAGCCTCGAGGATATGCTAACTTATGTTCCAGGACTTCGAAAAGAGAAAATATCTGAGGCCATGAAAATACTCCTAATGATTAGACATATATGCCCGATGTATGGGGGAAAAGCCAAGATATTACCAAGAAAACGAGATGATTTGGTAATATCCACACAGCCGGATATCTTCCACGCAGGACATATTCACATCAATGACCATCAACGTTATAATGGAACTCTTATTATAAACTCAGGAACTTGGCAAGCACAAACAGATTATCAAAGAGAGACAGGACTAATACCAACCCCTGGAAGAGTTCCCGTAGTAAATTTAGCTAAAAATGAGTTAAGAATTTTGAGTTTTATTTAAAATTTCGCTGATGAGAGGATCCTTAATTAAGGCTTTCTCTATTTCCCTTTTCGGAAAAGCCAAGCTTATCAGAGTTACACGGCCGCCTCTCCTTCCATAGTTTTCAATCCTCCTATCAAGGAGGCCTAATACACTTAACTCCTTTACTAAGCTGATAAACCTTCTATTTGAGAGAGGCCTATTTGCGAGGGCCTTAGCTAATTCACAGTATTTAACATATGCTATGCTGCTTTTTACCCTATCAGCATCCGATTTTATGCATAAATAAATGCTGGTTAAGACTAATCTGGAATGAAGCGGAAGGGTATGAATAATTTCCATAGTTTTATCACGCTCTATTCTTTCACAGGCCATTTTGACATGATCTGGACTCAATTTTGGAGATCCTAGTTCCTCAGCTATTTCACCAGCTATTCTAAGAAGATCAAGAGCTTTTCTAGCATCTCCATGCTCAGCTCCTGAGATAGCAGCACACAGCTTTATGGCCTCTTCGCTCACGGATCCCTCATAAAAAGCTTCAGGCACTCTATCCAGAAGAATCGCCTCAAGCTCTTCAGGGGTATATGGTTTAAAAACAACTTCCTCTTCGCTTAAACTGCTTAATACTCGTGGATCTAGATATTCCTTAAACCGAAGGTCGTTTGATATGCCGACTAACATCAAATTAGCCTTCCCTTCATCAGGACTGTTAATCCTAGTTAAGGTATAGAGAATATCATCGCTGTATTTGGTTACTAGGAAATCAACCTCATCTAAAACCACGAGAACTGGTGTCTTTTCAGATGTTATCCTTAACTTAAATCTATTTAAAATTTCTTCAACAGATAGACCTGTGAACGGAACCGATAGGTTTACATCCCTGGCCAGCGCGGATACAACTCGATACTCGGTGCCAGCTGTGCGACAGTTTACATATGAGACATATATTCTAGTGTTTATCTCCCTTGCTTTCTGCTTTAACCTAGCTATAACGTATTTCGTTACGGCTGTTTTCCCGGTTCCAGGCTTTCCATAAATGAAGAGATTTGATGACCGTTGACCCCTTAAAAGGGGCGCGAATGAGTAGCCAAGCCTGGTTATGTGCTCCTCCCTAAATAGAAGGCGTGAGGGAATGTAATCGTGAAACAGAACGGATTTGTTTTTAAAAATTTTAGGGCCTTTTAAGGTTTTTTCAAAGATTTCATCAAGCACATCCCTATGAGAATTTTGAGACAAGATTCACCCCTCTTAATCGTGTGATTCTGATGATTTTAAAACACCTGAGTTTGTCTTATTTTGAGTACTTGGTATTTTAAAACACTCTCCAGTTTAAAATACAGACTTGTTTCTATAATATCATGTTAACTCATAACGTCTTAAGGTAGGTCACTAAAATGTTCAGATCATCCCTATTTTTGACGACTTATCCTTCACTTAAAGCATTAGAATAAGAGGGGTCTCTACATCTTCCTTCTTTTTTGTAGATATAGTGAATATTATATTATTGAACCGAAATAATTCTCTTTCTTTCATTCATTAGAAATTTCATGACCCCTTTGTTTCTAGTGAATTAAGTGAATTTAAAAGGAATGCCTTTAGCTCTAACAGAGCTAAAACGTTCATGAGTCACAAAATGAGTTTATGTTGATATGTGAATATCAAGTTAGAGGCTTAGTTTAAAGATCCATCTTGCGGGCTAAAAGAATAAAAATTGAAGTAACCTTAGATGATGGAAGTAAAATAACTTTATCTCTTCCTAGTTTTTCTTCTAAAGCTAAAATCTCAAGGTTTCTTGAACTATTGGAATTATTAGAGGAGAAATTATCACTCACAGATGAATCACTTGTGAACGATATGCTCACTAAATCCTCAATGATGGATAAGGTGATATACCTAGTTTATTCACAGTTTATCGGCCAGAGCTTTACTCTAAAAGATTTGATTAGGGAGTTTAGGTCAGTATACGGGATTGAGCTTAAAAACAACACAGCAGCCACTTACCTCTCGAGGCTTGTTGAGCAAGGAGTTCTGAAAAGATCTGGAAGTAGAGGATCCTACATCTATACGATAGTTCCTCCCTCAAGGAGACCTATTATCCCACTTAAATCTAATTCAACATGATGGGCTCAATACTCATAAATTTCATCATCCTCAGTATGCTCTTCCCCTATCATTGCCCAACTTTTAACTCCGAAATTCATACATAAAGGATTTTTGGTTAAATATAGATTTGGACAGATGCTCTATTAATTTATTTCATAAGGCGATCGATTTGGGTAGGAGAAGAAGGAAAAAGGAAATCAGAATTGTTAAAAGGAGGATACCTAAGATATACTCCTGCCCAAGATGCGGCCAAGAGTCTGTCAGAGTTAATATAGATAGAAATAAGGCCATATCAAGGGTATTATGTGGAGCATGTGGTCTGGCTTGGGAGACTAACATAAAAAGCTATGAGGAACCTGTTGATATATACAGCCGCTTTGTTGACGCTTTTTTAAATGGGGAAATAGAATGATCTCTATCGGCAAAGTGGAGAAATACCTCCTTAATAAGATAAAAGATGAGGGAGCTATACATCTATCCCTTTTGGATCCTCTAGAGGTTCCGATGTCTGAAATATGTGAAGTAGTTTTGGATATAGCAAACGCTGGATCTTCCGCTATCATGGTTGGAGGGTCCACTTTGGCCGATCCTTATGGCTTAAAAGAGTTTGTATCGAAAATAAAGGATCAAATTAATCTTCCAGTCATATTATTTCCAAATAATATCTCGAGCATAATTCCAAATGTAGATGCCATATGGTTCATGAGCTTACTGAACTCAACAAACCCATATTATATTATAGGCGCTCAGATGCTCGGCGCTCCAATAGTTAAGAAATACAACATAGAACCATTACCCATGGCTTACCTAATTTTGGGTGAGGGGGGAACTGCGGGATTTATAGGTGATGCTAAGCCGATACCATATAACAAACCAGAAATTGTCACAGCTTATGCGCTAGCTGCTCGATATCTAGGTTTGAGGTTTATATATCTTGAGGCGGGATCCAAAGCCATTAAACCTGTCCCAACAACTGTGATCTCGGCCGTTAAACATGAAGTCCCGGAGGCTG
>CAYLIY010000037.1:4413-8708 GCA_964384015.1 uncultured Nitrososphaeria archaeon
CAGGCAAAACCGCCTTTGAGATCGTTAAAGCTGGAGCTGATATAGTAGTCACCGGCACGATTGTTGAAAGTAGGGAATTAAGGGTTAAATATCTAAAGGAGATTGTTAAAGGCGTTAAAGATGCTGCCAGGGCTAAATTACACAAATCATCTAAATGAGCTTAAGTTGCGAGATGAGGACAGGAAATACTTTAATTTAATCTTAAATCAGCTTGAAAAGGCTTATTCAATAGCTATTAAGGCTAAAAAGAAAAGAATAGATCCCGAAGATTTTCCAGAAATTCTCTTAGCTTGGGATATGGCTGAAAGAGTGGAGAAGCTTGTTGGGCCAAGGGGAATAGCTAATTTCATTAGAATAAATCAACAACTTAGCCGCGAGGAATTAGCGTTAAAGGCCGTTGATGCTATCTTGAATGGGGAATTTGGGGTATTATCCATCGAAAAGGCAGCAGATCAGGCGATAAGAACGGCTTTAGCTATCTTAACCGAAGGTGTAACCGTAGCTCCAACCCAGGGAATATATAAAGTCTGTATAAGAAAGAATCCCTACCCTTATCTCTCAATTTACTTTGCAGGTCCTATAAGATCTGCTGGGGGGACAGAAGCAGGATTAATACTTGTTTATGCTGATTATGTGCGAAAGAGACTTGGTTTAATGCGTTACCGTCCCTTAATAAGTGAAACCGAGAACGAGATAAACAGGTTTGTGGAAGAAATAAGAACCTATGAAAGAGAGGTAGGGAGGTTTCAATTCCATGTTCCTGATTCATTAATTGAATTAGCTGTTTCCAGGCTTCCAATAGAGATAAACGGAGTTCCAACCACAAACGTCGAGGTTACTTTAAACAGGAACATGACTAGAATCGAGACCAATAGGTTACGCGGGGGAGCGCTTATAGTTCTCAATGATGGATTAATAGCGAGAGCTAAGAAAATCCTTGGAATAATATCAGAGCTCAAAATAGAGGGTTGGGAATGGCTCTCTGAAATCAACGTTAAAGATCTGACTCATAAAGGTGAAAACACCATTTTTGGAGTAATAGGGGGTCGCCCTGTTATCTCTTTTCCTGAGGATCTTCATGGATTTAGACTAAGGTATGGTAGAGCTCCAAACATGGGGCTTTCTGCTGTAGGAGTGCATCCAGCAACCTTCGCTATCCTAGATTATATAATAGTCCCAGGAACCCAAATCAAGGTGGAATATCCAGGGAAAGGCGCTATAGTAGTCCCTGTTAGCTCAATATCCCCCCCGATTGTAAAATTAAAGGATCTTTCTGTGATCAGAGTGAGATCAGAGGAGGAGGCTGAAAGAATAAAGGCTGATATTCTGCAAGTCCTCTGGCTAGGTGACATGTTGATTTCTGTGGGCGATTTTCTTGAAAATAATGCTTTACTTCGTCCCTCACCATATGTGGAGGAATGGTGGCTACAAGACTTTAAAGAAGCGTTGTTAAATAACAGCAAAGATCTTGAAAGATTAAACATAAGCACTAAACGTCAGATGGCCATAGCTGATGGAGAAACTCCAACCTTTGAGGAGGCCTTGCTTATTTCACAAGTTTTAAAAATTCCGTTGCATCCAAGTTATACATTACGTTGGAGAGCTATATCTGTCAAAGAGCTAAAATATCTTCTCGAGTATTTATGGAGGAAGGCTACTTTACTTGATGACTCGGTAAGTGTTCCATACGACTCATTTTTCTCCCTAATTCTAGACAAGTTATTGGTGACGTATATTGTTAAAGAGAACGAAATTCGCTTTAAGGATCAAAACATTGACATTTTCAGGTACTTATTTAAGCTTAAAAATCGACAAAAACTTTCCATAGAGGGAAACAATATTTTAAAAGTAGTGTCCTCCATTTTCAGGGCAGAAATCAGAGACACTATGGGGTCAATAGTCCCGGCCAGAATGGGGCGTCCTGAAAAAGCCTCGCATAGGGAAATGTCCCCTTCTGTTCATGTTTTGTTCCCGGTGGGAATTGCTGGAGGACCCACTAGGAACTTAGTTGCAGCAGCTGAGGATAAAGGCGTGGTAAGCGTTAACTTGGCGTATAGGAGATGTAAGAAATGTGGAGCCATTACGTATTACAGTTTCTGCCGAAAATGTGGAGTTAAAACCGAGCAATTGTTTTATTGTAAGAGCTGTAATGCCCAATTTAAAGAGGACGTATGTCCCAGCTGTGGGAGGAAATTAAATCCTTTTAGAGAGACAAAAGTTGACTTAAAAACCCTCTTGTTGGCCTATAAAACGAAACTTAAACCGTTTCCTAAATTAATAAAGGGGGTTAAAGCGTTAACAAGCGGAGAGAAAATACCAGAGTATATTGAAAAGGGTCTTTTAAGAGCCTTCTATAATTTATCAGTATTCAAAGATGGAACCATAAGATTTGACGCAACAAACGCTCCATTAACTCACTTTAGACCGGTAGATATAGGATTATCTCTAGAGAAGGCTCATCAACTTGGTTACAATGTTCGATCAATCGATCAAACGGTTCCATTAAAAGTTCAGGATATCATAATCCCTAGAAAGGCTGCTGAATATCTAGTTAGAATTTCGCTATTTGTGGATAAGCTACTGGAGGAGGTATATGGTCTCGAGCCATATTATAACGTTAAGAGGATTGAAGACTTAGTGGGTAAACTTGTTGTAGGATTATCTCCACATACTTCTGTAGGCGTTATTGGAAGAATCATTGGCTTTACCGACGCTCAAGTTCTCTATGCTCATCCATTTTGGCATGCAACTAAAAGGAGAGATTGTGACGGAGATCAGGACTCAATAATGCTTCTTATGGATGTTTTACTAAATTTCTCAAGACATTACTTGCCAAAAACAATTGGCGGTGAGATGGATACCCCCCTTCTGTTAAGTCCAGTGGTCATTCCAGCAGAGGTCGACTCTCAAGCGCATAAGATAGAGCTTGTTGATAGATATCCCAGGGAATTTTATGATCTTACTTTAGAAGGAAAGACTTCCAATGAAGCAGCTAAATTATTTAAATGGGTTTATAATATTCTAAACACAAACCTGCAGTACTCAGAAATTCCATTTCAATTTAACGGATGCAAACTTAGTCTTAAAAACAACATAACAACGTACTCCCGCTTAAAAACTATGTATGATAAAATACTCCATCAAATTAAAATATGTGAGTTGATTTCTCCAGATTTTACATCTAAAATTGCTAAATCGATAATAGAGCATCATCTTCTTCCAGATTTGATAGGAAACTTAAAAGCTTACATAAATAGAGGCTATAGATGTAAGAAATGTGGAGCCATTTACCGTAGGCCTCCGCTCTTCGGTAAATGCGAAAGATGCGGAGGGGGTCTTATCCCAACAGTTAAGGAGAAAAATGTGATAAAATACTTGCTCACGATAAAGCAATTGCTAAATAAGTACTGCGCCGGGGAATCTTACTTAAATCAACGTTTTTACCTATTAGAGCGTGAGTTAAAGGAGATAATTAGCGTTAAGAAAGATCAAAGGAAGTTGATTGACTACTTTTAGCTCCTGGCTCTGGGAATTCATGTCCGCATTTAGGACATTTAACATAAGAACAGTTTCCAAGGACGGAATATCTGCAACCACTACAAGCAAATGCCCTTCCATAACTTATATCAAATCTGAACCCGCATTGAGGACATGTAACTATCTTTTTCAATCTTGTCCACCTATCGGATAATTAAACGCTATAACATTGGATAGTTAGTTGGGGTTCACTTATGAATATTAGGAGGGCTAGGAAATATTACGACAAAGTCTTTGATCTTCTCCAAAAACACCATGAATGGTTCAGACAAACAATTCCCCTCATTGCAAGCGAAAATATAACTAGTCCCGCCGTTAGGGAAGCCATGATAACCGATCTAGGCCATAGATATGCAGAAGGCACCCCAGGAGAAAGAGTTTATGCTGGTTGTAGATATATTGATGAAATAGAGCTAATCACAAATGAAATTGCTCAGAAAATCTTTAAAGGAGAATTTGCTGATTCAAGGCCTATTTCTGGAGTTAATGCTAACTTAATAGCATATACGGCCTTTACACAGCCAGGAGATGTCTTATTTGCGCTTAAGATTCCTGACGGTGGCCATATAAGCATGGCCCCCTTACGCGTAGGAGGAACGGCTGGGGCTGTGAGGGGACTTGACGTAAAGTACTTTCCGTTTGACCCTGAGGAAATGAATATAGACGTTGAAAAAACTAAGAAAATGGTGAATGAGTTGGCAAAGATGGGAAAGCCTCCAAAAATGGTAATGTTTGGGGCATCCGTCTTTCTATTTCCT
>CAYLIY010000038.1:0-8603 GCA_964384015.1 uncultured Nitrososphaeria archaeon
GGCATATCATGTAGGCTGCCAGCAAACATGAGGTTATCCCATGCGCTCATTTCTAAGTAAGGATTTGCCGTCTCTGAGACCACACCTATCTGTGCCTTCACATCCACCGGGTTTTCCACAACATCTGTTCCCATAACGCATAGGGTACCGCTTGTAGGCTTTAAAAGTCCCGTGAGCATACGAATTGTGGTAGTTTTTCCTGCTCCATTTGGCCCAAGCAGCCCGAAAAATTCACCTTGCTTAACTTTGAAGCTAATATGATCTACCGCTAAGAAATCCCCATAATACTTAGTTAAATTATCGGCGATTACAGCATTCATTGCATAAATGGATAACAATGTTACCTATATAAATGTTATTTCAGCCATCCTAAATACCTACTTACCGTGGAGTGGCTGTTAGTAGAGATAGAGATGTGTACTAAATATTTAGATTAAAGATGTAGATGGAGCCCCGGCCGGGATTTGAACCCGGGATCTTCTGCTCTTTGTCTCATTACCAAGCAGACGCCTGTTACCATATTCCGGCTTTAACCAGGCTAAGCTACCGGGGCATAAAATCAGGTCTCAATTGTTTAATTATGGGCTTAGCACTCTATATATTTTCCTCTAGACGATTCTCATAAGAGCTTATCGCCCTCCTCAGCTTAAGAATTATCTCAGATGTGTTTATTTTCACGGGACATACTTCAACGCATTTACCGCAACGTAGACAGGTGTAAGCAATAGGTGCTGCCCTTATCATTCCTCCTGCTAAGAAGGCGGTTAAAGCGGCCCCGTATCCTATGAAATATTTATACCCAAAGTACCCAGCTGTCAACTCAAAGATTGGACATTCGTACATACACCTTCCGCATTTCAGGCAATAAAGGGCTTCTCTGAAAACATCATCCTTAGCCATCTCGCTTCTTCCGTTATCAACTAAGACCACATGAAGCTCTTTAGGACCATGAACCCCATATGTTGTTATCTTCTCTATATCCCCAGTCTTGCTAGGTCCAGCTATTATGCTTATATAGGATGGAACCGTGTAGTTAGCATATCTCCAGGTGACTTCGGAGACCTTTAACGCATCTTGAATCGTTGGAACCAATTTTTCGATACCAACGACCGCTATATGGACTGGAGGAAGGCCTGTTGTTAGCCTTATATTTCCCTCGTTCTCTATAAGGAAGAGAGCTCCTGTATCAGCTGCCAAGACATTGGCCCCGCTGATTCCCACGTTGGCCTTAAAGAATATCTTCCTAAGATACCTTCTAACTAATTTTGTCTCCTCTTCTATTTTTGCCTCCACTTTTTCGCCAGTTACCTTGGAGAGCAATTTCGCTACTTCCTCTCTTGGAACGTGTATGGCTGGTGATAGAATGTGCATTGGCCTTATCCCTAGATGTTGGATTATGAATTCCCCTAGATCCGTCTCCCATACCTCATTCCCGTTTTCTTCAAGATATTCTCTAAGATCTAACTCCTCGCATGTTAAACTTTTTGATTTAACAATGACTTTTTTAGTCCCCACTATCTCGCCAATTATCTTTCTGGCTTCGTCGGCTGTTCTTGCTAAATAGGCATTTCCTTTATTATCTTTAATGCTATCAATGGCTATTTTAGCCAGTTCCTCCCAGTTTCTCACTGATTTCTCCTTAATCTTCCTCACTTCATCCGTCAGCTTAACAGTGCGAGGATATTTGGAGAGAGCTCTTTTAACATTTCTTCTGTAGGAGGAGATAGCTCTATCCAGAGCTAATTTAATTAGCTTATTCTCGGTTGCGCTGATAAGATCTTTATAATAGGCCTTAAAAACCTCAACTTCCTCCTTTTCCATCAACGAATCACCTCCGTTAAAAGTTCCACAAAATCTTTAATCTCCAGTTCAGAACCAGCTCTTCTAAAACTGGCCAAACAAAATGGACATAAAGTTATGATGCATGATGCTCCTGTTCTCTTCAGTTCCTTAAGTCTGTTCTCTGCTATCTTTCTGGATAAATGCGGGAAAATAGTTTCTATCGGAGCCCCACAACATTTAGTCAATTTTTTCGTGTTAGGCTCAGGCTCTATTAACTTAAAACCTTTGATCGATTCCAAGATCTCCCTTGGTTCGTTAACCATGTCAAGGGTCCTGGCGAGGTGACAGGGATCATGTAAAGTAGCATTAATTGAGCGCTCTAACTTTAGTGATAAGCCGTCAATTTTATCCTTAATGAGTTCAAGAAAGTGAAGGGCTTCAATATCGAAATTATCGACGTATTTTGGGTATACTAGACGAAAAAGTTCTAAAGTATGAGGTGAGATTGTGATTATTTTTCTAACAGAATTTTTCCTGAGGACCTCGGCAACTCTGTTCGCATGTTGTGAAAATTCCTCCTCTAAGCCAAATTCATAAAGCAATCCTCCAGCGTATAGCTCATCCTCGTAGAGGTACGAAAAATCTACCCCGATTTTCCTCAGGAGATTAGCGTAAAGAGCCAATAAGTTATTATAATAGTCCCTATCCCTAGCCGAAGCCCTTATCAGTAAATCAGCTATGCTTAACGTTATCCTTTTGAGCTTAGGCCCTGTTAAGACAATGCCCCATATCTTCTCCAGCTTTCCTATAAAGCCAACAATATAGGGCAGAAGTTGGTATTCACAACCTGTATAAAGAACTATTTCGCCCTTTCTCGGTATGTTCAGACCTTTTGACCATGAAGTCAAATCCTTAGCTGAAATTCCTAAAGGATTTCCTGTCTTTAATACATTGTCCTTAATGTAGTTGACTATCCATGGAGGGGAGACCTTAAGCATCGACCACACCAACATACTCTTCAATTTCAGGGTCTTAAAATCTTGATTCTCCGACTTAGATTAAGAACTCTTGCATAATCTAAAATGCCATCCGCTAGCTCATGACGAGGACAGGCAAGTTCATTGCCAACTAAAGCTAGCGAATCTTCAACTATCCATCCTAGCTCCTTTGTTTTTAAATAACTTTTTGCCTTGATATATTCTGAAATTAAGCCGCCGTAGCTCAGCGGTAGAGGGGTTAACTTACCCTACAACGGTGGCCTTGTATTCCAAATAGATAGCCACAGGTCCGGGGTTCGAATCCCCGCGGCGGCTCCATTTAGGCATTTTATAACGAAAGGTGGCTTTAGCTTCTAGTGGCTTACGCGAGGTATTTTAAAGAGGGTTTGAATATACTTTTATGGACTCCTGAATGGAGGCGGGGGTTCCCCTAGCCTGGCCAACGGGGGTGGACTGAGGCTCCACTGCCGAAGGGCTTCGTGGGTTCAAATCCCACCCCCCGCATCACTGTTCTTAATCCCTTACATAATACTTCTGCCAAGCAACCAACCGGGAGGATTTTATAATTCGGACAATCGTAACTTATCTTAAGCTATTAAATGAAGTGGTAAGGATATCTTGTTGGAAAAAATTAGAGGAGAACCCTCATTTATCTGCCCGTAATTTTTGGTTTGTGTAAAGCCAGATGCATAATGTATAAAGTAGAGACCAGTTTATTTTCCGCAGGATAAAACTAATCCTTCCAGTCCAGCAATTTTTTCTCCCCTTTTATCTTCTTTATGTCCGTGATATCCTGTGTTACCTCAAGAGTCCCTAAATATTCACCATTTTTGTTCTTAACAGCAAAATATCGTATATAGGTTAATCTTCCTCTCATTTGGATCCAGAATTCAGCCATATTTCTTTTTCCGCATTTTAAAACTGTTTAAGATCTTATTAACTACATGAACGCTCCTTTGGAGGTGACATTGCTGAACCCTTCTACCTATAACAGCTTTTGTCCGTACAAATACCCTCCTCCCAAGCTTATTAAAGTATTTAACCGTGTCATCCTTATCGACAAATGTTATATCAACTGGAAGTGTGTCTAAAATTGCCTCGATCCCTCCTTTGTTAGCTCTCCCGTTTTAAATCGCAATGGATCATCTAAGGAAGTTTTGTTCTCTAAAATCCCTTTAAACTTTTTCTTTATTCCTTTTTCCGATATCTCAGCGCTTAGTTATCCAATCAACTCCTTTAACTCGTCTTTTCTACCCATAGCCAACTCACTCATCACCCTTCATCACAGATCACACTTTAATTTCTAGAGTTAGCTTAATCGCTTTAAAAGGATGAGGTTTAAAGATGATAACCGCATGTGCGTTGTTATTAAGCCTTAGTCTTGGATTTGCAGCTTCATACCTCACAGTTAAGCCAAAAATCAAGACATCGTGCAATAATCTTTAGATCTGGATAATAATGAAGCCGGTGAAGAGAAAAGAATTCAAAGAAGTTGGCGAAGAGTATAAGAAGGGGAAAGACTTGAGTTGCCATAGCTCATAGCTGATCTTCACGATCTTTTACCATGGTTAGGCCCTTAAGAACATGCAGATCGCGATTAATACCAGAAAAATTGAGAAAAATCTGCGAATAGTTTTTGCTTTTGCTTTTTTCGCCATTTTAGCTCCAATTTGGGTTCCAAAGACAACTCCTGGAACCAGACCAATTAAGTAATCAAAACATATGTTGCCTAAACTAAGATGGCCCATTATTGCTGAGGATGCAGTTATGATTATCATAAAGCTTGAAGTGGCCACAGCTATGTGAACTGGAACGCCTGAGTATATTAGTGCAGGGACCTTTACTATTCCACCTCCAATTCCAAAAAATCCTGATGAAAAACCCGCTAGAAAGCTAAGAATAAAAATGATCACCAAATTTACTTCATATTTGAATAATTTTCCGTCTTTATCGGTTATTATTCTTTTCCATGAGTTTTTGGAGAGATTAACCTTCTTAAAATGGGTCCTTTCAGTCCACATGTAAAATGCAAGTACCAAAAGCAAACACGCAAATAACAATTCAAGATTCCTTGAAGTGATGTAGCTAGTGGTAATTGCACCCATGAAAGCGCCAGGCGCCGTGATCAATTCTAAAATAAACCCAAGGGGCCAATCAATCCTTTTCTGCTTAAAATAAGCGAAAGATGCGAATAAGCCTGTGCACATCACGGTAAAAACACTTGTTCCAACTGCTTGGTGAGCACTTAGGCCGAAGAGTAGAATTAGAGCAGGTACTAAGATAAAACCTCCTCCAACCCCCATAAACGCGCCAATTAACCCGGTGCAGAAACCCAGGGCCAATAAACCAGCCAAATTTAAGGATGGAGGACAGATCAATTTCACATTTAGTAAGCTGCTCGTCTGCTTATCTTCTCCGCCAACCTCTCGTATTCCCTAACCATGGCGGGAGAAATACTCGGTGGGACTATTTTTAAGGCCTTCTCGAAGTGAATCATTCTAATTTCCTTGGCGCGTATGTCTTCCCTGGCCGCGGACAATGCTGCCTCTAAGCAGACAGCTTCTATATCCGCTCCTGTATAGCCATCAGTCAACTCGGCCAATCTCCTTAAGTCCACGTCATCAGCAAGAGGCATGTTCCTCGTGTGTATCTTAAATATCTCATATCTTGCCTCCAGATTGGGCGGAGGAACGTAGATCACCTTATCGAACCTTCCAGGCCTAAGGAGAGCTGGATCAAGTATATCAGGCCTATTTGTCGCGCCTATTACAACTACTCCCTTTAGCTCTTGAATTCCGTCCATTTCCGACAGAAGCTGGTTAACTATTCTCTCAGTTACTCCCGAGCTTGATATATCCATTCCCCTTCTTGGAGCTATAGCATCGAGTTCATCGAAGAATATTATACAGGGAGCTGACTGACGAGCTAAACTGAAGATCTTCCTGACCGCTTTCTCAGATTCCCCAACCCATTTGGACAATATTTCTGGACCTCTCACAGCTACAAAGTTAGCTTCACTCTCCGTTGCTGCCGCCTTAGCCAAAAGTGTTTTACCAGTTCCTGGAGGACCGAACAATAATATTCCCTTTGATGATCTAACTCCAAGTCTCTTAAACAAATCTGGATACTTAATTGGCCACTCAACAGCTTCCTTAAGCTGTCTTTTAACATCCTCTAATCCCCCTATATCGTCCCATCTAACCTCAGGAATTTCTAGAAAGACCTCTCTGAGAGCTGATGGCTGAATGTACTTAAGAGCCTCATTGAAATCCTGCATGGTCACTTTTAGCTTCTCGAGGATATCTGTCGGAATTACCTCCTTCTCTAGGTCTATTTGAGGCAAAAACCTTCTCAAAGCATTCATAGCCGCCTCCCTGCATAAGGCTGCCAGATCAGCTCCAACAAAGCCATGAGTAATTCTAGCTAGCTCCTCTAGGTTTACGTCATCAGCAAGAGGCATGTTCCTCGTGTGTATCTGAAGTATCTCCTTCCTCCCGTTTTTATCTGGAACCCCTATCCTTATTTCCCTGTCAAATCTCCCAGGTCTTCTTAGAGCAGGATCTAGCGCTTCTGGCCTATTTGTCGCGGCTATAACTATGACATCACCTCTGGCCTCCAGGCCATCCATCAGAGCTAAAAGCTGGGAAACGACCCTTTTCTCAACCTCTCCAGCAACTTCCTCCCTTTTAGGGGCTATTGAATCTATCTCATCTATGAATATTATACTTGGGGCGTTTTCTCTTGCTTCTTCAAATATATCCCTGAGTCTTTTCTCAGACTCACCATACCACTTGCTCATTATCTCGGGACCGTTAACCACTATGAAGTGAGCCCCACTTTCATTAGCAACGGCCCTTGCGAGAAGGGTTTTACCACAGCCAGGAGGGCCATAGAGCAACACTCCTTTAGGGGGCTCTATACCTAAATGCCTGAATAGCTCTGGATGCTTAAGTGGAAGCTCAACCATTTCCCTTATCTTCTGGATCTCTTCGGCCAGGCCTCCTATATCCTCATAGGTCACCCTTGGGAAGATAAGTTCTTCTTTTCTAACAGGAGTCTCCCTAAGCGTGATTCTTGTTCTCTCCTGGATTATTCCATAAGGTCCCGGGACAACGGACAGGACCACCATTTGTAGAGGCTGGCCTAAAACGGGAACAACGACTATATCCCCTCTACTAACTGCTCTATCTATTAACTGGCTTTTAGTGTAATTTATGAATGTCTCTCCAAACCTGAGAGGCTGGGTTGGAGCCAATGTAACCCTTTCAGCAACTTTAACCCTAACCTTTCTAACTGTTACGTAATCACCTATTGACGCATCGGCGTTTTTCCTTTCATAACCGTCCATCTTTATCACCCCCTCAGCATCGGGAAATAAAGGCCATACTATGGCTACCGTTGACTTTTTACCTATTATCTCGACTATGTCCCTGGGAGCGACTCCTATTTTAGCCCTATCCTTTGAGCCTATCCTAACTATACCCCTCCCAACGTCCCGTCTATCAGCCTCATCAACCCTTAACTGTATGCTTTCCATGCTTAATGCTAACCTCCAAACACACTATTAGTCTCACAGCAATTATTTTAATAAGAAGTCCCGAGAAATGAAAACAAAATGGTTTATTGAGAAGTAGAGTTAGATAGTATAATGAGAGCGGGGGTTCCCCTAGCCTGGCCAACGGGGGCAGGCTTAGGCCCTGCTGGCGTAGGCCTTCGTGGGTTCAAATCCCACCCCCCGCACACCTTGGTCACAATAGGCTAACGTGTTCGTTCTTTACTCTCTTACTATAGCCCTATAGGTAGATGTTTATACATTAGATCTAAAACTATATTCCAAACTTCCTGGCTTTATTCACATAAAAAATTTAGGGGAGAGGCTAGGATTTACGGAATCACACCTTTAGGATACTTCTTGATTACCTGGCCATCATGACCAGGTATTATTATGTCCGCCTTCATAGGTACTTCTTCCATAAACCGTACAACTTCATCTAAGTTGTGATACTCCCCAATCGGCCACTTCTCCTCGAGGTTTTCATACCAGAAGATATTATCGCTAGCCAAGCACACCCTGCCCTTTGGTGTATCAACAAGCACTGCTTGGCAGCCTGGGGTGTGGCCGCCGACCTTCCATACCTCCACCCCTTCGACAACCTTGTAATCTCCATTAACCACTTCAAGCTTATCTACCACGGCAGCAAACCTCTTAGGGGTGAATGGGCCCGTTTCCGGATACCACTTAGGCGGGGCCGAGAAGATTTTAACCTCATCCCTCTGGATAATTATGCTGGCGTTCGGGAACTTATCCAGATAGCCTATGTGATCATAGTGGCAGTGGGTTAAGATGACTATATCTACATCCTCTGGCTTTACTCCCAACTTCTTAAGCTGGACAAGTGGATCTTCTTTTGCCTTGCGCATGAAGGGCTCAGAAGTCAAGGCCTTGTGATCCTCGATGTTAACGCTGGTGTCAACTATTATCTTAACATCAAGGCCGTCGATGTACCAGATAAACGAGTACCATTTCCAAGGTTCGGTGGATCCTCCGAGCTTTAGGACATATTGCGGCGCTGTTCCATAGCCGCAATTTAAATATCGGATACAAACCTCCTTCTTTTTCTTCTTAGCCATTTTGCCCGTCTCCATTTTATTTTACGTAATTCTATCAGTACTTAAACCTTACTAAGTTTGTTTTGTTAAGATGCTAAACACTCTTAAACTTTAAGCTTAAAAATCTTTTGATTAAGCTAGCTTAGCTGTAATCCTGTTCTTAACATAAGGAACTAAACAAGGGTAACTGAACAGTCGAGATTTAATTTATAC
>CAYLIY010000039.1:0-8526 GCA_964384015.1 uncultured Nitrososphaeria archaeon
CCCTTTACCATCTCAGTTAAAATACTTGCTGTAGCGATATTTGCAGCGCATCCATAACTCTCAAATGTAGCTTTCTCTATTACGTCCCCCGGCCCTATTTTAAGGTAAACCACTATCATGTCCCCACATGCTGGACTTCCCGCAACCGCTGAAACACTTGCATCCTTCATTCTTCCAAGGTTCATCGGATTTCTGAACAGCTCAAGAATCTTAGAACTATATGGTAAAGGAGCTCTAGACATTAATCTCACCTTTACTCGGGCTTATCCTTCTTAACCTCTCAATGGCCTTTGGGAAAACGCTTAAGACATAGTTTATGTCATCATCCGTGTGATATCTCGTTACTTTCATCAAAATGCTTCCATGAGCCTCCTCAAATCTCCTCCCTATGGCCGTTAATACATGACTTGGTTGGAGGATTCTTCTAGTACACGCGCTTCCACTTGATACATATATCCCATTTAAACTAAGCTCAATCGTTATGGATTCTCCCTCACAATGTAAAAAGCTTATGTTAACATTATCAGGGACTCTTTTATCTCCCTTTGGCCCATTTAGAAGCGAGTCTGAAATAGTCTCAAGAATACCATTCATCAATTTATCTCTTAAACCCCTCATATGCGCTATATTGGCTTTAAAGTTATTAAAAGCTAATTCTGAAGCTTTTCTGAATCCCACTATTAGAGGTGTGTTCTCAACTCCAGGCCAAAGATTTTGGGTTCCTATTTGTCCCTCTATTATTCTTCTCACCTTAGTTCCCTCTTTAACGTAAAGAGCTCCGATTCCTCGTGGACCTAGGATCTTATAACTACTTAACGTCATCAAATCAACACTAAGTTTTCTAACATCCAGAGGAATTTTTCCATAAGCATCTGAGGCATCCGTATGAAATATTACCTCTGGGTTTTTATCCTTAACCACCTCAACAGCCTCTTTAATTGGCTCTATGGTTCCAATCTCATGATTTACAGTCATTATGCTAACGAGGATTGTTTCCTTATCAACAGCTCTGGAAAGCTCTTCGAGATTTATAAACCCCTCCCTATTAACTGGAATTTCGGTTATGCTAAAACCGTATCTCTTAAGCAGCTTAGCTGTATGAATTATGCTTAGGGGCTCGATCTTTGATATTATTATCTTCTTTCCCTTCTCGCTATTTGCAAATGCCGTTCCCATAAGTGCTAAATTGTTTGCCTCCGTCTCTCCTGGTGTGAAGTTTAACTCCTCAGCTGATTTGGCTCCTATATATTTGGCTATCTGTTTAGATGCCTTCAAAATTGTCTCATAAGCTTCCCATCCGAGCTTATGGGTTATTGTTGGGTTTCCATATGCTTTTTCCATAAAATAGGGAAGCATGGCGTCGACAACCTCCTTTGGCACAGGTGCTGAGTTTTCTAAGTCCAAATAAACCTCTTTCTCTATTCCCTCATGAGCTCTTATCAGCTCTTCAACACTTTTGCCCAACATAACCCACTGAGAAAAGAGCTAGCTTACGCTATTAAAGTGTCGTTTACATCGATTATTAAGAGACATCTTCATGTCGAAATTATAACAATGTTATACTTAACTCTTCCAGAATCCATTTTAAAACTAAATAATGAAGATGAAAACACTTGGACTTTAAAACCCTGCTAAAATTTGATCGGGATCTCTATTTAATCTCTTAAGATTTAAAATTCCTAATTATTTGATTATGAAGCCGATAAAGGACTTGGAGATTAGCAAGGAAATATCCATAAACGAGCTCATAAACCAAATGAAGGAGGGCGGAGGATTTACAGCTAAGAAGCTTGGAATTTGTGTGGATATCCTCGAGGAAATGCTTAAAGACGAGGATTGTTTGAAGTTCCTGTCATTTCCGGCCTGTATAGTGGCTACCGGAGTCAGGGGAGTTATCAGGGAAATTGTAAAAAGAAAGTGGTTTGATGTCATAATAACCACATGTGGCACTTTAGATCATGATCTGGCGAGGAGCTGGAGGAACTATTATCATGGCAACTTTCTCATGGATGATCGCGAATTACATAGGAGAGGGGTTAATAGGCTAGGAAATGTGCTTATACCAAACGAATCATATGGGGCAATAATTGAGGAAAAAATGGGAGAGTTTCTCCAGGAAATATACAATGAAGGAAAGAGAGAGCTAGCTACCTATGAGCTATGCTGGGAGATAGGCAGAAGAATAAAAAACGTTAGTTCTATACTTTACTGGTGTTGGAAAAATAAAATCTACATAATAGTGCCTGGAATAACTGATGGTGCTGTTGGTTATCAAATTTGGCAATTTTCACAAACTCACCAGTTCAAAATTGACCTGTTAAAAGATGAAAAACTATTATGCGATTTAGTATGGGAAGCTAAGAAATCAGGGGCCTTAATAATAGGCGGGGGAATATCAAAGCATCATGTTCTTTGGTGGAATCAGTTCAAGGATGGACTTAATTACGCAGTTTATATCACCACAGCTGTTGAATGGGATGGAAGTCTCTCAGGAGCGAGAACTCGAGAAGCTATATCATGGGGGAAGATAAGCGAAGAAGCTGATCAAATTACGGTCGAAGGTGACGCAACTGTGCTTTTACCGCTAATATTCTCGGCCTTGTTGGAGAGATTAGAATGAATTGAAATCTACTTCATCCAAAGCAGACTCGCAACTAACAAACTTAAAAGTAAATAAAAGCACTTCATAATTTGTTAAACAAATGTCGAAAATACTTGAAATAACGATAGATAAGGTCTATAGAAGGTCCATGTTCAGAATATTGGTCGGGTCAACGTTAGCTGAGGCTGTAAGGGAGATGAAAAGGAAAAACACTGAAGAATTAATAGTAACGGACGAAGAGGGAAAGGGGCTAGGCTTCATAGATTCTAGGGATATAGTGAGATTAATAGCCGAGGGGAAGGCAAATCCCGATGAAAAGGTGGAGGATGTGATGTCTACGCCACTTGTAACAATAAAGCTGAATGACACGATAGCCAAGGCTTGTGGGATCATGCTCGAGAAGGGAATTCACCACCTAGTCGTGGTCGATGACGAAGGACATGTAAGAGGAGTCTTGAGCGATTTGGATATTCTTAAGGCTATAGCATTTAACTTGGTGCCTTAAAATATGAGAAGAGTTAAGTTTTCATCAAAAAAGGTCGGAGAAGTCATGACACATGGAGTTGTAGCTGTGGACAAGACCCTAAAGGTATCAAGCGCATGCATTCACATGGTAAGGAGGAGGGTAAGGGGGCTATTAGTTCTCTCCGAGGGAAAATTTGAGGGAATAGTGACAGCATCAGACATTCTCTTTAAGATAATAATTAAGCAACTTCCAGCTGATGAGATCTCAGTTGGTGAGATAATGAGCTCGCCCCTAATAACTATAGATTACAATGCAAGTGTCGAGGATGCTTGTAAGCTTATGATGAAGAAGAATTTCAGGCATCTGCCTGTTGTTAGGGATGGAAACATAGTGGGAATGATAACGCCGACCGATATTCTCAGAGGAGTGGAATTTAAAGGTTAAAACCTGCTGGCCCCATTAAATGAATTATTGGAAAATGAAGAAGAAAAAGAGCTTTTTCGACGTGTTTGAGGATATAGACAAAATTTTTGAGGAGATGCAAAAATCATTCACTTCGTCGATGAAGGGGAGCTCAGGATACTCTATCTCAGTAACTTACGATGAGACTGGTAGGCCAGTAGTAAAGGTCGAGACTTACGGCGATGTAGATAAAGCAAGTCTTAAAAAGGAGATAGAAAGAAAATACCCCGGAGCTAAAATAATAGGGCTTAAAACAGAGCCTCTTATAGAGGAGATAAATGAAGACGAAGAGAAGGATTAGGCGTAGCCTGTCAGTTTTAATAGATCATTCCATTCCTCATCGACTTTTCTTTGAATCTCCTCTATCATCTTAACTTTTTTCCTGGGTTTAAATAGATGGGAGAATCTTCCTTGAACCTTCAGAAATTCCTCAACCGGAACCTTCTTCTCAGGATTTTCAGCGTATACCCTACTTGGACTTGATAGCGTATACTTTCCATCTTCATACTCCCAAAGCGGGAAAAAGCATGTTTGAACAGCTAATCGGGAGATTTTTATCGTTAAATGCGTATCATGCCTCCATCCTCTATCACATGTCGAGAATGCGTGTATAAAAGCTGGTCCATTCCAATCAAGTCCCTTCTCCACCTTCTTGATGAAATCAACCCAGTACGCTGACGAAACCGTTGCAACATACACATGTTTTCCATGAGCTGCTATGATTTTTGATATGGGCTTCCTCCACCTTAACTTCCCAGCAGGAGTTGTAGTGGTCCAAGCTCCGTAAGGGGTTGAGCCGGATCTTTGTATGCCTGTGTTCATGTATGCCTCGTTATCATACAGGACATAGAGGAATTTATGTCCCCTCTCCACAGCACCGCTTAGTGCTTGAAGGCCTATATCCGTTGTTCCACCATCTCCAGCGAAGACTATGACATCTGGTACTTCCTTTATCAAACCCTTTCTCTTTAGCACCTTTAATGCTGATTCTATTCCAGACGCTGTGGCAGCAGCGTTCTCAAATGCGTTATGGATCCAGGGAGTGCTCCATGACGTATATGGGAATATAGTTGTTGCCACCTCTAAGCAACCAGTTGCGACAACTATAATAGCAGATCTCTTGAGAGCCATGGATACCATCTTAACTATGATCGGAGCGTTACATCCCGCGCACATCCTATGCCCTGGCAGGAGTATGTTCTTTTTCCTAACGAAATCGCTCAACTTATACATAATTTCTCACTCCCTCAACCCTAGAAACCTAATAAGCTCATTTTTTTTAACAAAACCCCTTTTAGCTATCTCTGAAGTTTCCTCAAATACCTTTTTAATGTCTTTTGCTGGAACATCTCTTCCTCCAAGCCCGTAAATATAATTTATCACCAAAGGCCTGTTTTTTAGATCATATAATGCGTTTCTAATTTCAATAAAAAGCTGTCCACCTAGTGCGCCGAACGACATACTCCTATCCATGACAGCGACCGCTTTTAGATCTGAGAGTATCTTAACTATATCATCAGCTGGAAATGGTCTAAAAGTTCTAATTCTGAGCAATCCCACCTTTAATCCCCTTTTTCTTAACTTATCTACGACATATTTGGTTGTCCCAGCGGCGGACCCCATATTCACTATGGCCACCTCAGCATCCTCAAGCTTGTACTCCTCAACCAATCCATTTCCATATCTCCTCCCAGAGAGTTCAGAAAATTCCTCATTGACTCTTTTTATAACGCTCAGGGCCTTTTTAATGGCCTCCTCTTGTTGCCTCTTATGCTCAAAATAATAATCGTAAAGATCCAGGGGTCCAAAAGTTAGCGGTCTTTCGGGATCTAGCTTTAAGGGGAACTTTTCTCCCTCCATCTCTATCTCTGGAATCGCCCTATGCTCACCCACGAAGTTTAAAACATCTTTATCCGGGAGTACCGTGACGTTCTGAATTGTATGACTTATAAGAAAACCATCTAAAGTCACCATAGCTGGAAGAAGGACGGATCTATCCTCAGCTATTTTGAAAGCCTGGATCGTAGAATCATAAGCTTCTTGGGCGTCTTCAGAGTAAATTTGAATCCATGATGAATCCCTAACGCTCATGGTATCGCTATGGTCGCAATGTATGTTTATTGGCGCCGAAAGAGCTCTGTTAACCACAGCCATTACTATCGGTAGCCTAAGGCCAGAGGCTATGTAAAGAATCTCGTTCATTAACGCTAATCCCTGACTAGCGGTCGCTGTAAAAACTCTTGCTCCCGCAGCGCTAGCCCCAACACAAGCTGATAGAGCTGAATGCTCGCTTTCTGCTAAAATTATTTCAGCGTCAATTTCTCCATTTGCTACCATTTCAGATATCTTTTCTACGATTATCGTTTGAGGGGTTATTGGGTAAGCTGCTATTACGTCCACATTGCACTGTTTAACTCCATAAGCAACTGCTTCATCTCCATTTAATCCTAAAACCATCTGCTTACCCTTCATCTCTCACCATCTCTATGGCTTTGACCGGGCACTCCTCACAACATATTCCGCATCCTTTACAGAAATCGTAATCAACTTTTGGGGTCTCCCTTCCATCCCACTTAATGGCGAAATCAGGACAATAAACCCAGCATAACCCGCACTTAATGCATTTTTTATCATTTATAATGGGCTTTTTCGCCCTCCAGCTTCCAGTTTTATACTCAATTGAAGACATGAAGGGGATTCCAGCAATTGGAATTTCTCTCCATCCTCTAAGCAATTTCACGCACCTCATTAAAGGCCTCTTCTACTGCTTTGATGTTTTTCTCAACCAAGTTCTTACCAAGCTTTTCGCCTAGCAAATCGAGGATAACCCCCTTAACGGTTTCCAATTTAACCACTCGTGTAACCTTGACCAACGCCCCAACCATGGCTGTGTTAACGATCGGCCTTCCAAGGTGTTTAATGGCTATGTCGCTTGCAGGTACTAGGAATACTTTAATTCCCCTAGAAAACACCTTCTTCAGCTCATCATTCATTGTCTTAGAATTGATCACTAAAATGGAATTCTTATTCAGTCCCTTAGTACTTAAAGGAAGCAAGCTTCTTTCCAAAACCACAGCCACATCCGGGCTCTCCACCATTGAGTGAATTCTAATAGGCTCCCCGCTTATCCTCGCATAAGCCTCGATGGGTGCGCCAGCTCTCTCAGGCCCAAACAAAGGGAAACATTGGGCGTATTTGCCTTCCTTGATAGCTGAAAGAGCCACTATTTGGGCGGCTGTCCAAACTCCTCCCCCGCCCCTGCCATGGAACCTTATCTCAACATAATCCCTCAAACAAGAACACCCACTCAAAAGTTTAAGGATAGGATTGATAAAGTTGAGGGAAATGTTAAACTTAGGTTTTCCAAAGCTTCTTTAGAGAATCTATGGCTATTAAGCTTAATAATGCCAGGGGAATCATAAGGACAAGGTCATTTAAGCTTACCGGAACTGTGTCAAAAAGAATTTGAAAGAAGGGAGTATAGATCACGAAAAGCGTTATCACTATTGATGATAGAACCGACAGCACCAAGAATTTATTTGAAGTAATTCCAACCTCTATAGACGTCTCAGTCTCAGACCTGCACGCAAATGCCCTAAACATTTCAAATAAAGTTAAGAACCATAAAATCATGGTTCTAGCGTAGTTTACTCCACTTAATGAAACAAACCAACCGAAAATAGGTGTTCCCAGAATCGCCATCAAAGCTCCACCTGCTATTATTATCACCTTCACCCTACTTGTAAAAACTCCCTCTGTAGGAGGCCTTGGGGGCCTCTCCATTATTCCCTTCTCACCAGGATCGGCGCTCAAGGCTATTGCTGGAAGGCCGTCCGTTGTTAAGTTTATTAGGAGTATTTGAGTGGCTAAAAGAGGAAGAGGTAAGTTCATTAAGGTAGCGGCTAACATTAAAAGCACTTCTCCAACATTGCACGAAAGCAGGTACATTATATACTTCTTTATATTTTCAAAGGCTAATCTCCCCTCCTCTATGGCAGCTACTATGCTAGCAAAGTTATCATCGGTTAACACTATATCCGAAGCCTCCTTCGTCACATCTGTTCCCGTTATTCCCATGGATACTCCGACATCTGCTTTTTTAACTGAAGGTGCATCGTTTATTCCATCTCCAGTCATGGCTACGATATATCCTTTCCTTTTCAATATTTTCACTATTCTAAGCTTATGAGAGGGAGAAACCCTAGCGAATATTGATACCTTATCTATGATCCTGTAGAGCTCCTCATCTGTTAAATCGTCTAGCTCCCTTCCTGTAAGGACAAGATCACCGTCTTTAAACAAGCCCAACTCTCTTCCAATACTCATGGCTGTTAGTTTATGATCTCCAGTTACCATAATTACCTTTATTCCAGCTTTTTTACACTTTTTAACGGCCTCTATAGCCTCCTCTCTTGGAGGATCTATCATAGCTGCCAACCCTATGAAGATAAGATCTTCCTCGATCGCTCCAGGTGGAACATTGGGTAGAGGCCGGGTTAATTCCTTATACGCAAATGCTAGAACCCTAAACCCATCTCCCGCCAAACTCGCGTTTACATTTAATATCTCCTTCTTTAACCTCTCGTCTAAGGCTTTTATCTCTCCATCAATTATTATGTAACTTGACCTCTCTATTACTTTCTCCACAGCTCCTTTTGAAAAAACTAACGTTACTTCATTCTTCTTATGAACTGTTGACATCATCTTTCTCTCTGAGTCAAATGGGACTTCGCTCACCCTAACGTATTCTCTCTCCAGATCCTCCCTGCTAATTCCTGCTTTTAAGCCAAGGGTTAGGAGGGCCCCTTCAGTGGTATCCCCTATAACCCTCCACACACCGTTTTCCGTCTGTAAGATCGCATTATTGCAGAGAACTCCTGTTTTTATCAAAAGGTCCAGTTCCTTTACTTCTTTTGGATTTATTTCCCTTCCTTCATAGTAAAATTTCCCTGATGGCTCAAATCCAACTCCGCTTACCTCGTATATTCTCCCGTTA
>CAYLIY010000040.1:0-8403 GCA_964384015.1 uncultured Nitrososphaeria archaeon
CGCTATACAAGTGCTATAAGGTGCCGTGTTTTGGTTATTTTAAGAGTTTTTAATAAGAAGATCAGAACCGAGCTTAAGAGACCGCAGGGAAAACTCTTTAAATCGTTTTCCAGTGCTTTAATGGAAGCCAAAAAGGCTAGATCAAGAGGCATTTTAGTGGTGTCGGTGGGAGACAGAACTACGTTTAACTTCATCTCCAACGGTTTTATTCCTGATATCTCGATAATCGACGGAATGGAATTAAGGAGGGAATTCCCCGAGATAAAAAGAACTTTTTTCAGGAAAGTCTATGAGGTTAAAAATGAAGCTGGAACGATAAACACCGAGATAGGGAAGACTATTTTAAAAGCGGTAAATCTTAGCCCAGCCTTAATAAAGGTGGACGGTGAGGAGGATCTATTGGCTCTTCTGGCATGTGTCTCTCTTAAGAAAGATTTTGCTCTCTTTTACGGCCAGCCTAAGAGGGGGGTGGTGATGGTAACCTCTAGCAGTAAGGACAAGAAGAGGCTTGATAGATTATTTAGGGAAATTTGCCGCTTGAATGAACAGGGTTTAAACATAATTTCGGCTTAGTGTCGATTTATGTTTAAGCTTATGATCTCCTAAACACTTTAAGTAATTAGAGTTGTCCATGACTAGTCCAATTGACGATATAGCGAGCTATGCTCTAAAGCGTGGGGCGATGATCGCGAAGATAATATCACCCAGGGACTTGATAATAGAGGAAAGAGTTGTTTTTAAATGCCTGAATTGTCCAGATTATAACAATAATTGGTCATGTCCCCCGCACACGCCGCCTGTTAGCGCTTTTAAAAAGATGATAAGGGAGTATAAATACGCTTTAGTCATGGTTTTCAAGTCATCTATGAATCCTTCTTTGCTATCAGATTATGAAGAGATGAAGAAGATATGGGGGAGGGATAAAAAGAAGGCCTTTAATATATCGCTGGATGTCGAGAGGTACGCCTTTAATAAGGGTTTTCCGTTTGCTTACCTCTTTAGGCCAGGCTCATGCAATATATGCCCCAAATGCGACATGAGTAAGGGATGTAGGCACCAGCTTTTGCTTCGCTATCCCCTTTGCGCTGCTGGTATAAATATAGTAAAAACCCTTAAGAAAATAGGCGTGAGCTTAAGTTTCCCTCCGAAAAATCCTCTACTTGTATCTATATTGCTAATAGATTAGCCTGTTTGTCCCTCATTTCTCTGCTTTAACGTTGCATTATTAAGCCTAAGGGATGAAGTAATAAATCTTCCTGGTAACTAATTGGTAATTGATCATAATAGTTGAAGAGAGATGCTGGTATTTTACGATGATATCATTAGGGAGGCTCTAAACGATAGAATACCATGGAAATTTGCAGAAAATGGACTAAAGAGATTGAAAATCCTTAAGTCATCGGTTAAAATGCTTGAAAGAGACACGAACATACCTTATCCAGCCATCGTGATAACCCCTGTCCTAAAAATACTAGTTCATGAGGCAGGCGTTGAAGCGATAATTCATGGCCATATAGATTTCAGGGAGGACGTGAGGGGAAATGTGGTGCCCGTGGTTAATTTATCCCTTCCCTTCCTCTTAAACGCGAAAAAGCATCTTTATAACTATATTCTAGCCCATGAATTCCTACATTATATGTTCTTGGCCAAAAAAGTCGTGAAGGCTGATTATTTCTCGCTTGCACAAGACCTTGGAGAGACCATTATATCACACATGCTCTTTGACGAATCCGTTAAGCTAGATCCTAAAAAGGTCTTTAAGAGCAGATACATACTAGGTCTGATAAACAAAAGATATGAAAAGCTCATAAACGATGAGAAGTTCCTTAAATCTATTGAGGAGAACTGGGTCAAAAGGAACCTTCCAACGATATTTATTCCCGAGAGCCAGTTTTTAAGGAGGTTCACTCCATCAGAGTTCCTTAAGATGAAGTTCCCAGAAGAAGTAGTTAAAGCGATTTCAAAGATAGCTTGAGATGAGTGAAGAGATTAAGTTAGCTGTTCTTCATAGAATTAATGAGTTAACTGAAGGAAAGCTCATATCTTTAATAGCCTATGGCTCCAGAATAGCTGGTTACGCCAGAAGAGATAGTGATTATGATTTTTTAGGAGTTATTGAGGACTTTAAGGAGATAATTAGGTATTATTACATAAACTTAGACAGTGCTTCAGCTGCACTTCTTTTAGTCGATAGAAAGAAGTTTGAAGAGGATGTTGAGAGAGGGACGTTAGGTGAATTTGTTTCAGGCAGGCTGTGTACGGTTTTTGAGAATGTCTACCAAGGCGATTTTTTTAGCGCGCAGGAGGTCAAATTTAAAAGAAGGATAATATTGGAGGAACTAGGAAAACTCAAAATAGAGTTTAAGGAGTTACTCCCCTATCTACTAATTCCGATCAGGTATTTTCTATACTCTAAGTTAAAAGAAAGGATAAGTTACTATCCTCCAGTTAAATACAGTTATGTTAAGATGTTTTTTGGAGATAGAGGAGAGATAAACACGAATAAATCCCTTATTGGTTTTATTAACGCTCTTAAACAACTAGAGACCTACGGAATAGTGAATATCATTGAAGATAAAGTAAGAGTGATAAATCCAGATGAAATAAAGGCAGAAAATCGAGCTAAGCTTTGTCTTAAGTTCATTAAAAAGGTTCTTAGGTCCTATTTAACGCACATAAAGGCTGGAAAAGTCAGTCCTATGGTCTTTCTATATGAGCTATTATCAAAGGGAAGAAGAGCAATAGAGGGAATAAAAATACCAGCTGAGTTAAAAAAACCTAAAGATCTGATATCCTTGGCGGAGGGCACTATATTTAGTTATAGCAGAGCATCCTTAAAAAAGCTGATCGAGAGGATATGCGGGAAAAATGCCCAAATAGTGGATGAAAAAAGGGAGAAATCCTTTTTAGGTACGGTTTTTAGGATCAGGGTAAAAGTTGGAGAAGAGGAAAAAACTTACGCGTATAAGAAATACACGGACCCTGGAAACCTCAAATGGATCCCTGTAACCTTATACATTTTTCCAGTTGTTAGCTTTACGCTACATCCGAAAAAAAGAATGATAAACGAGTATATATTTAACTTGAGGCTTAGAAATCTAGGGCTTAAAACTCCAAGGATAATGGCGCTAAATTGGGGATCAAACTCAATTTTAATGGAATACGTAGAGGGCAAGCCTCTCTCGGATTACATATCAAATAGGGAGCTGGGAAAAAGCAGAATAGAGCTATTCTTTAAAACCGGAAGAAGAATGTCTGAGCTTCACCTTAACAACATTTGCTTAGTTGACACGAAGCCCCAGAACATGATAGTAAGGGATAACGAGATATTCTTTACAGACCTCGAGCAAGCGAGGTTCGATGGGAACCAAGCTTGGGATCTAGCTCTATTTGTCTACTACGGATCTAAGTTCATACTGGATAGAAATTGGGTTAAAACGTTCGTGAGCTCCTTCATAAAAGGTTATCTGGCTGGAGGAGGAGATCCGCTCTCCGTTAGAAAAATAGCCTCGTTAAAGTACATGAGGATCTTTGCCCCATTCGTTCCTCTAACAACTCTTAAATCAATTGCCGATTTAATTAAGGAGATTTGAGCTTAAATTATTCCGGGAGATCTCTTTGAAAAAATTAGAGGTTTATGGCTTGGAGATCAAGGACGAAATAAAAAAGGGAACGGATTTAGCTAAGTTAATAATCGATGAATCAAGGAAACAAGGATGCGAGCTAAAAAACGGGGATATAGTCGTTGTAACTTCAAAAGTCGTCTCAAAGGCCGCGGGAAAGATGTATAACTTGAGGGATGTAAGGCCGTCAAAAAAGGCAAAGTTGCTGTCTAAGTTTTTTAAGGGAGAGGATCCCAGGGTGATGGAACTTATCATGAGGTCTGGCGAGATAGAGTATGTCATCCCAATAAAAGAGCTTTTAGGGTCGTTCATGGAGTTCTTCGAGAAGTACTCGGCGAATAAAGGCCAAATAAGGGCTGTTTTGGGGGAGGTTCCATTCTTCTTCATGACTAAAAGAGGAGGGCTTATCCTAACCGATGCTGGGTTAGACTTTTCCAACTCCCCAAAGGATCACTGCACGCTTCCTCCTGAGGATCCCGATAAAGAAGCTCTCAACATAAGAATGAGGATAAAGGAGCTGTCTGGGATTGATGTAGCTGTGGTGATATCGGACACGGAGTGGAAGATGGATAAATTAGGGAGCATGGATGTAGCAATCGGTTGTTCAGGAATAACTCCCATCTCAAAGAAGTTTGCTGGGAGGGATAGATACGGTAAACCTAAATTTGGGGGGCTTGATTGTATAGCCGATTTGTTAGCAGCTACTGCTAACTTGCTTATGGGCCAGACGGATGAATCAATTCCTGTCGTCATAATAAGGGGATTAAAATATGAGAGGAGCGATGTAGGCATTAAGGAGCTAGCTTATCAGGGAGACTTATTGAAAAAGGCTATAAAGCTGGTAATTTGGGAAACGATTAAATTAAAGATATTGCTGAATTTAGCTAGCTTATTTGACCTTTAGTATGTTAAAGTCTTAGGTTTAGCGCCAGGTTTAAACTCCGTGTATCCACAGCATCCGCACGCGTATCTGTCTGGGTGCTCAGCTAAGAAAACGCCTGAACCGCACCTCGGACACATCCTCCTTAGTCTTACCAACTTCCCTCCCTCTATTTTATAAAACTTCCAGACTTGGGGACTAGGTCTTTTAGCTTTTCTTTTCGGGTTTCTCTTCGCCACCTTTACTCCCTCTTAACTTCTTTCTATATCTTGGCTCAATCTGACTTAGCTTTATCCCATTCATAAATATTAAGGCAAAACCCCTTGTAACGCCGCGCCCTGTCTCGGTCTTTATGTGTGGGATAAAAATTTTGTCCTCCTCAATATTGAGCCTTTTAGCCAGTTCCTTACATACGTCCGCTCTGCTGGGAGTGCCTTCTCCATTATGCATTATCCTAAACTCTATCTCTCTTCTGTCTAAAAGAGGGTTGTTCCTGTCTTTCATTATTTCTATCCTCATCAAGGTTCCCTCCACGGGAATTAGAATTAATGTTGCCAAATACTGTTATTTGACGCCCATATCCTAAGATCTAACCAGTAAATATAAATATCGTTCATGGGGAATTGAGAAAGGCGGCTTTAAGAGAGCAGTTAGTTCTCGCATATGGTTATTTTAAGACGTTCAAAATGGTCGATGCGTAGACCTTACTAACTGCTATTAGGCTATCAATTCTCACATACTCATCAGCCATATGCGCAACGCTTACCTCTCCTGGCCCATAAGTGACGGTTTCCACGCCTTTCTTGACAAAATATCTCATATCCAGCCCGCCTATGCACATAGTTAATTTAGCTGGTCTTTTTAGGGTCTTTTTAATTGAATTTGATAAAGCCTTTATGATTTTAGAGTCAATAGGCGTTATACATGGTTTTAGTTTACCCAGGACATCAATCTTGTACTCTATTTCCGAATCCTCTCTTTTAGCTTTCTCTAAAACTGTTTTTATTTCGTTTATCGCCTCATCTATCTCTTCCTCTGGTATTATTCTCCTATCGATCGTAAACCATACCTCCCCCGGAACTATGTTTATCTTAGCACCTCCCGAAACCACTCCTCCTATATTTATTGTTGCTGTTCTTCCTCTAGGGTCTATCGTTTCATATTTACTTACTTTTTTCGATAGCTTAGGCTTTAGCTCCTTTACGAGATAATTAACTACCTTTGCTGTCTTCTCAAATGCATTTATCCCGAGCCACGGAGTGCTTCCATGAGCTTGCTTTCCATAAATCGTTACTTTAAGCCAAACTGCTCCTTTATGACCAAAATAAATGTTATCTATGCCTGAAGGCTCCGCTATGATGGCATAATCGGGTGAAACTAGCTCATTCTCCACCATATAGCCAACTCCGGTTTCTCCTCCGGTTTCCTCATCAGGAGTAGCGGATATTTCAAGGCAACCATTTAACTCGATGTTAGACTCTATTATGGCCTTAACAGCTGTTACAATGGACGTTAATCCTCCTTTCATATCTGTCGCTCCTCTTCCATATATCAAGTCCCCGATAATTCTCGGTTTAAATGGATCTGTCTTTTTCCAACCAGTTCCTGGAGGAACTACGTCGTAATGGCCATTAAAGTGAAGAATAGGCCGGCCTTCGCCAAGTTTAGCTACAACTATATATCTTGGGTAATTCCAACTCTCCTTACTCAGGTGTTTTTTGACGAATTCATCAGGCACACGCTTGATCTCCGTCTTCAAGCCGATATTATTAAGAACTTCCTTGAAGAGGCCGCAAAACTCGAGATAGTTTTCCCCTGGAGGATTTACTGTCGGAAGTGAGATCATGTTGACTAATAGATCCTTAGCGAACTCTCTTGATTCCTCAACCAGCTTGAACAACTTATTAAGGGTCATCTCAACAAACTATTGATATTTAAGCCTTAAATCTAACACTCGTCTTATTTAATGTAGCTGATGAGCGAGAAAGCCCTCCCCGAACCCTTGCTAGTTAAATGCCCGAAGGACAAGATCATAAAGAAGGTTGATAACTGCCTTAAATGCACGTACTTTGAAGGAATAAGAAATAATTGCGTATATTGTTCATTTGTAAGCAAGGAAATAAGGGAATTGTACCAATTAGAACTTAAAATCCAAGATAAGTCAAGAAACAACCCTTAAATTGTCTTTTTTTTTAAAATGGCTATGATCGCAGCTAAGGTTAGAGCAATAAGAACTAATGCAAGTGATCCAAACAAGAACCTTCTCCTGTTCTGTCCCACGGTAAAGTAAATGCTCTTAACTGTTGAATGATTGGCGTTATCAAGAACCTCGATCGTTATTAAATGGACCCCCTCCTTAACAGATACTAAAAATTCGCTCACGTCTCCGCTAAATACGTGAACCTCACCGTCTAAGTTCAGGGTAACCTTTCTTACTCCTGAGCCCCTATCATATGTTGCCCATAAAATCTTCACATTGCCCTGGTCAAAGTCTTGACCGTTAACAGGGCTTAAAACGTTAAGGATAGGTGGGTTATTATCGACTATAAAATTAAACTCGGTGTAATTAACATTGCCCTTAACATCATAGCACTCGATGGCTAAGACATGTTGCCCATCTTCAAGATTGAATGTATTTAAAGTGAAGTTGCGCCACCCCCTCTGGAATGATCTCATCCTTGTCTCATCTATCCTTAAAATGCCCTCTTTAAAGTTCTTATCATCCCCAAACACGGCTATTTCAACTAAACCACTTAAAATAGTTCTATTTTGTGGAACGATAAGCCTAACAACGGGCGGTGTAAGATCAGATATTAAAATGGTTGCGCTTGTCTCTCCATAGTCGCCAAATTCATCGATGGCCCTTGCTAATAGCGTATACCTTCCAAGCCCCAGGGTCTCAGGTAGGGTGAAGCTCAATGGCGTCACCCCTGCTCTCACCTTAAAACTCCATTGATGTAGGGTTTCCCCGCTTTCATCTTTTATCGACAAAAATACTCTAACTTCCTTATCGGTCGTTATAGAGATGGAGATGTTATCCGATTCTTCATAAACCTTCCTATCTAAGGATATAGAAATGGTTGGAGGAACATTCGATGAACATCTCACCAAATTTAACAGCATTTCCTCCGTGTCAAACTCCTCAAGCGGTAAATTTAAGCCATAGTAGTAATATAACATGAGCCACACGTAATCACCGCTGGTGATGTATTCAAATATGTTTGAATCTCCAAAGGCGACTTGTTTAGCTTGAAGCTCATTTTTGTACATGGCTATGAGAGCTCCACCTAATGAGCCCTTACGCACTATGTCAACCCCTGTAGCCAAGACCTCCGTCTCATTGAAGACCATTAAAGTATAGGCCCCCAGCGCAAGCCCCCTCGAGAAGTTCTCGGATATCGGGTGTTCAAGATTCATCGGCTGAATGATAACTGTTCTTGCAAACCACTCAGGATAGATTTTGGGATAATAGATTGGAAATAAGCCGTCGAAACCACCGTCAAAGATCGTTATCAGGTTTATCCCTTTTCCAAGGATTTTCGGCCAAACTCCCATTTCAGCCCTGTGCATGTCTTTATCGAAAATCATTATTGTCTTATACTCTCCGCTCAAGAAAACAGACCAAGGATCAGTTATTCCTTCATCCTCCATGAGCTGTTTAAGAGAGTCAAGATCATAACCGTGTCTTGATATGTAGACCCACCAATCAAATAGGCTTGGCATTACATCGTAATAATTGACCCCTCCCCAAAGCCTTTCCGCGTCAAATGATGCATTTAAGCTCCAGCTAAAGTAATCAAAAACATCGTCAAATAATATCTTCGCTTTAGGCCTTTTAACCTCAAGATGAACTTCACAAAATGCTAGCTCTCTTGATCCATTAAGGAGGGATATTTTCCC
>CAYLIY010000041.1:0-599 GCA_964384015.1 uncultured Nitrososphaeria archaeon
CTTAAAATATTTAAACGTAATTATTTGCTAATGCACGAAATTAAATTTTAGGTTCACAGGGAGGATGCTTTCCTTTCTCCAAGAAATATTTGAAATGCTTTATCCATTTAGGAGATTTAGGCGCTTTTTGAATAAATTCTACGAACTTAGTTAACACTTCTAGTGTTTCAGGGCTTAAATCATGTTCCATTTTACATGCATCTTTATCGGCTAGCTTTTCGTTTACACCAAGAATCATAAGAAAGTTCTTTAGAACGGTATGTCTTTTAAAAACGTCTCTAGCTAGTTTTCTCCCTTTTCTTGTCAATTTTATCCTTCCATATCTTTCATGTTTAACGAGTTTCTTTTTAACTAACTTTTGTATCATCTCCGTTACGCTTGGTGGTTTTATTTCAAGCATGGTTGATATTTCCACAATTCTAGCGTAGCCCTTCTTCCTCTCTGCTAGGTATATGGCCTTTACATAGTCCTCAGTTCTTATAGTTCGGCTCATCGTGCATTCCAAGTTACTTTACTTTTATTCCATTTTCAATTTTCAGCTCTCTTATTTTAGCTAATAATAATGTTTCGAGACTTAGATGTGTAACTGGAGGTGTTAC
>CAYLIY010000041.1:609-7933 GCA_964384015.1 uncultured Nitrososphaeria archaeon
ATCGTGTATGAGTTAATGCTTGCGTACATCGTAGCCGCCGCGATAATAGGAATCGGCCATCTGTTGGGCTTCACGTGATCGGACATGAGAGAAGGTTTAAGAAGGGCCATGGCATTGTACTCTGTAATTCTCGGGGTAGCTTATATTGCTCTAGGGATTCTTGAGGTAATGGCTGGCTTTTTCTCACTCCTGGGGCTGAACGGCGAGCTTATCCCTGGAACCGAGTGGGTTCCGATCGATCTTTTTGGTGGTGGATCGGCGATGGTCATAGGATTTACTTACGTTGGTGCCTTATCCCTTTGGAAGGGAAGAGATGAGTCGATATCCTATATTCTTGTTGGCTCATTTCTCTCAGCTGTCTTTGGGGGACTATACCTGTTGATATTAGGAGCAGACGCGGTCAGCCTCCTTTTAGCAAGTGAGAGGTTAAAGCTGATTGGGGAAATAAGACCAGAGATTTTCCTCTTCCTCCTATCCCTGCCCCTCGGTTTGAAGGCCTTAAGGTTGATCAAAGCTAAAAACATGAAAGGCAGCAGATCGATGGAATGAGACCACCATTATTGGAGGCGAGCGAAAGTATACCTTAAAAGGATTTTAAGGCATGTGAATAAAAGGGGACGCGTGAGCTTGGAAGAGATAGACCAAGAGTTAAACGTCTCAAGGGAGATAGTCGAGCATATGATATGGATGCTTATTAAAGCAGGTTATATCGCAGAGGTCAGGCTACTTTCACAGGAATGCGGATCATATCCGCTCCTTCTGTCGAATTAGTAGAATTGAAGCATTTAAAGCCTATATTATCACGGATAAAGGTAGAACGTTGTTGAATCCAACGTAATAGACGGTTCTTAAGCTAGGGTAGATTAAGCTATTTAATCCTGTAATATCCCCTCCCCATCCGCTCAATGACCCCCTTAGCTAACAATTCCCTAACCAATCTGGATATTTCCTCATAGCCTACACCAAGCACGTTCACCATATCCTCAATTCTACAGGGCCTCCTCCTAAGAAGGTCAATAACTATCGGGCCGAGGTCGATCCCTTTCTTCCACCTGACGTATCCTCCTCTCTCATGCACGCCGAATATCCAAACCTTATCCCTAGGGAAGTATTCGTAAAACCTCTCACCAATCTCCTTCAACTCCTTTATTGATAGATGCCGAACGAACTCCTCCCCACCAGGCCTGAAGGGGGTATCTACCTGGATTACATCTGGATCCAAAGACAAAATTCTCTCCAGCAGTCTCTCGAATGCAAAGCCTCTGCAATTAGCAAAACCCAAGGTTGTAGAAAGGAACATGGACTGAACCATTAGCTTCCCGGAGAGCTCCTTTTTTAGCTTCTTGATCGAATCCACTATGGTCTCAAGGTCGGATACGTCCTTTGCAGGTCTATTTATAAGTCTAAACGTCTTTTCATCGCCTGCGTCGAGCTTTACACAAACTATGTCGAACTTGGAAACCGCCCTCCTAACATCGTTCCTTTTGAGCATCGAGGAATTGGTTAAAAGAACAAATGGGATCCCTCTCCCTAAGAACCGTTTGGCCTCAATGAGGATGAGACCAAGCTCCGGGTTAAGAGTAGGCTCCCCATTACCGCTAAAGGTGACTACATCAACGCATCCCAAATCCATCTTCTCCGAGTACGATTTTAAATCCTCGATAACGTCCTTAGCTCTGACATATCCCCTCAAATCCTCTGGTCTTGATATGAGGTTTGCGGTTCTTCCCAGCTGGCAGTAAATGCAATTAAAACTGCATGTTTTAGCTCCCGTTATTAAATCCACACCCAGAGACATTCCAAAACGCCATGAGGGTACAGGTCCATAAACACAGGTCAATCCATAATTATGTGCATATGAACACTAATATATCAAACGGTTCAAACATTCAATGGCATGAAAATCAGGGTTGCGGTCGCGAGCGAGAGTGAGGGCGGCCTGCTTGATAGAGTCTCTAAGGTCTTTGGTAGGGCCAACACCTTCACCTTAATAGATCTAGAGGATGGAGAGGTTACCGAAGTCAAGGTTATAAAAAATCCGGGCGCAGAATACAAGTTTGGATCCGGCCCAATAGCTGTTAAAACGCTCGTGGACAACGATGTTAAAATCGTCATGGCTGCTAAATTCGGTCCAAATACATCGTTCCTTCTAGAACAGAAGGGATTGAAAAAATTTCAGGTGGACGAGGGGATCTCCGTGGAAAAAGCCATAGAGAACTATTTGAGAAAGAAGAAGAGATCATTTTAAGGTGCTGATTGGAGCTCACAACATCTGATATTAAGCAGAGAAATTGTCCTATCCCAAACAAGGGTCTCCTAAAATGAATAGGGATAGCTGGAGCCTGTTCCCAGATCGTTAATCGATTACTTAACCTTCATCACGATCTCCTCGCCATAATCCACCACAACCCTTATGTAGTCTCTGAGAATCTCATCGGCCTTCTCGTCTCCACTGTCGACCCTAAAGCACCTCAACTTCCTCGCCTTATCAACAGTGGCTGCGATGATTATGTTCTCCCTCCCTTAAGCCTTATCACTCCAGAGTAAACTGCTGGCTCCCCCTCCGAAGATGAAAACCTGTCCACCGATGGGAGTTGTGATGAACAGGTCTGACCTGATAAGTGAAACAAAAAGGGAGATTATGGTCATCTGCGATCAAAATAAGGCTAAAATGGTCGGTGAAGTTCCTTTCGACGAGAAAATCTTAAGATCCAGCATCGTTGGCAAACAATTAACGCTCTCCTTTCCTAACTCTCCTGGATCAAAGGCGGTCTCAAGCATCTCAAATAGATTGAGGGAAATTTTAAATTTGAGTTGAGCGATCTTTCAAGGGGTGGTTGAATGAGTTCTCCTTCTGAAGTGCCCAAAAAGAGGTTTCGATGCGGTGCATGCGGCCATGTGATCGAGGTCCCATACGGCATTCCGAAGCCTGTTCAGTGCCCAAAGTGCGGCGCACCGGCGATGATTATACATAGGGTCGACAAAGGTCCTGGGCGCCGAAGGGGTAGGCGTGGCTGGAGAGGAGGAAGAGGAGGGTCCTGATGATCTTTCCACGCTGGCCTGTCCTGAAATGAGGACGAGGATCATAAACCCTATACGACAGTAAGGCTGTTAAAAAGGGCTTTAGAACAGGATGGGGTTTTTGTTTAATTGAAGTGAAAGGAGAGAAAGTGTTACTTGATACAGGATGGAGCGGTGCCAGGAGATAGATAAATGAAAACTAGTGTTAAGTCCGTGTAGATAGAAAAGATACGTTGAGAAGGTCCTTAGGTAGGTCGATGAGATCTCCCAAAGGCCCCATCATCAGCCCAGTTAAAAGGGCGAACAACATTCCCGTTGTAAAGGGGTTCAAGTTTAAGCACAAGCTCAGAGACGATAGGATCTTGGAGAAATCCCCCGGTCTCGCGGTCTAAGGAAGCTGAAGGGCTCGTCTAAGAAGAGGATTCTAGGCTCCTTTATCAAAGCTCTAGCAAGCTTATCCTCTGTTGCTGTTCACCGCTTAATTTATCAATCGGCTTCTCAGCCAAACCCTTAAGCCCGACTATTCTTAAGTAATCGAGAACCTTTCTCCAATTCCCCTTCTTGAATCTTCAAAGGGCAGTTTTAAGCTAACAAGCCCCCATAGTCACGATATCCTTGGTCAAAAGGCTCTTGAGCTTAGGAAAGAGTAGAAAAATCCATAAGGATCAGCTATTCTCATTAAACTTATTTGATTTTAGATGTATCATTTTTAATGGTTGATGTTTATGGGTAAAGTTGTTCAAACAATCATAGATGAAGTTGAGTACCAGCTATTAAAAGAAATGAGTAGGAAAACGGGCAAGACAATTAAGGCATTACTTAGAGAAGCTATTTCCCAATTTTTAGAAAGGACAGAGATTAGAGAAGACGATTCTCTTTTTCTTCCTCCCTCCTCAAAGAAAGGAGACAAGGAGGGATCTATCAAGCACGATGAATACCTTTATGGTGCTTAACCTTGATTTTTATAGATACTAGCTGGTTTTACGCAGCTGAGGTTGAAGAGGATATAAATCATCAGAAAGCTATGGAGTCTAAGAGAAAGCTAGCTAGAGGGGAATTTGGCACACCGTATACAACAAACTATGTTTTAGATGAAACGATAACTCTCCTAAGATTTAAGGCGAGTTTTGAAGCGGCTTTAAAATTCAAGGAAAAAATCGAGAAATCAAAAGTACTAAGAGTCGTATTTGTCGACGAAACAATAATTAAGGATGCAAATGAGATCTTCAGAAAATACCGTAATTTAAAACTAAGCTTCACAGACTGCACCAGTTTTGCGCTCATGAAAAGACTTAGGATAAACTCCGCACTAAGCTTCGATGAAGATTTCAAGAAAATGGGATTCATCATACGAAACCGTCTCTGAAATCGATAAGCGAAAGACTAGTTTTCACAAAGAGAGATACCTTTAAAGGAGAGAATAGCCCTTTAAGTCAACATGGTCAAAGAAAGAAGATCTCGATGACAATGTGTTTATTTTCACAATCATAGCATTTGTACCTCTTGATATTTGTCTAACAAATTCTCCTGTTTTGCCTAATTCGCACACGTCGCTTATAACTATAAATGGATATTTTCCAGTGCTAAGTTTGTTCACTACTATTTTTCATCTTCGTTAATAACTTTAATTACGTTAATTGGAATTTTTCTTGAAGCTTTCTCCCAATAGACACAGAAGTAACAACAAAGCATTTCCAAAAAAGGACTAAACTTTCCAATCTATTTTTATTCTATCGCCTCCAATAAGAACGATGATGATACTTGCTAGCATGATTAACAACCAGATAGGGGAATAAATTAAGTAGTAAATGAGGAATTCCAGAGGATTGTATCTATATCCCAATTTCCTAGCGAAAACATAAAAAGTGCAGGAAAGTAAAGCAAAGGTGGAGATTAAGGTTATTAGATTCTTCATGATGACTGCAGATATGGATGTAGAGAACAAAATAATAAGCATAATGTCTGACTTAATCGCGAATAGCATTAAGAAGGCGCTCAAAATACTGAAAATCATGGTGCTTGGAATAAAGAAGGTTGTTAAGAAAGGTATAAGAGATGGGAAAATTAGTATGAGACTAGGGATTAATACCTGGGGATGTTTTCTGAGAGCTTTAATTAAAAGCTTATAATTTTCCTTAAGCCATTGAGCTGCACCAATTGCCCATCTTTTTCTCTGTTTGATCCACCACTTCCACGAAGAAGGTATTTTGACTAAGACTCCAATATCAGCTAAATACTTGAATTTTAATCCATTATAGAAGGACTTGATTCCTAGATCCAAATCCTCAGAGATTACCCTCCTAAATCCGCCTATGGTTTTATAGGCCTCTCTTCTAATTGCAAAAGCAGCGCCATTAACACCTAAACATTTTTTTATAAATTTAGAAAAAAGCCAGTTTGCAGAATTAAATCCCAAATAGTCATATTTTACCATCTTTGCTAAGAAAGAATCTTCTATTACGTTCTTCTTTACTTCAATAATATCAGCGTCATTTAAAGCATCTATTATCCGGCTTAAAGAATCGTTGGAATTGATCACTACGTCGCTATCTAAGAAAAGGAAAATCTCCCCGTGTGAAAGGTTAATAGTTTCATTTAGTGCGTTGACTTTTCCTATTCTATTTCCATTTAAGATGAAATTCACACATTTTTGGAATTTTTTAACTATTTTTAGGCTCTCATCAGTGGGTTCGTCGATGATAACGAAAATTTCCTTATCTTTGTATGGATCTCTCAATATCGAAGTAATTAACACTTCTAGCGTTTCGGAGTACCTATAAACAGGTATGAAGATGCTTATTTTTGTATTTGTGATTTTCATTTTATTTCAATTACCAAAGTAGACTCTCATAAACTTGGTAAACTTTAGAAGTTATGTTTTCCCAAGAATATTTTTGTTCCGCTATTTTCCTCGCATTTCTTGCTAATTTTAAGTGTAATTTATGGTCAGACAAAATTATGCTAATGTATCCTGCCAAAGACTTAGCATTTCCCGGCTGAACTAAAAAACCGCATACATCGTTTTCCACTACTTCTGGTAATCCCCCTGTGTTAGAAGCGACTACCGGCCTACCTGAAGCTAAAGCCTCGATAGCAACTATACAAAAACTTTCACTATAAAGGCTCGGAATAGTCACCAATACGGCTTCTCTGTAAATCTTTGGTAATAGATTGTCTGGGATTGAACCTAAAAATCTTATTTTATCTTTTAAGTTTAGTTTTCCAGCTAAATAGGCCAAATATGGTTTCATATACCCTTCTCCCACAATGAAAAGCTTTGCCTCGGGAAATTCAGTTACAACTTCCTTAAAGGCTTTGATAAGCACGTGTGGTCCTTTTCGGTGTACTAATCGCCCTACAAATAATATATTCGGCTCTAAAGCTTCTTTTTTCGGTGGTTGAAATCGATATACATCTACACCGTTAGGTATTACAATTTTCGTGGATGTTCTGCTAGTAAATGGTTTTATAAATCTGTTAGCTGCTTGGCTAACTGAAATTATTGCTTCAGCCTTTGAAATATAATATTTGTAGGCAGATAGTGCTGTTCTTGATACAAAATTCCATATTACTTCGTAGTCATATCCTATTGTTATGCTATGATTTGTTAAAACTCGATGGATGTTTAGTTTTTCAGCAAATGAGAGACAAAGCAGCGACGTAGAAGTAAATGCGTGATGAGCATGAATTACGTCAGGCTTCTCTTTCTTCAAAATTTCTTTAATTTTTAGAGGATTAGGAGGGATAACTATGCCTTCAATAGGTATTATAGGATCGACGGTCACAGCTTTAATATAAGTGTCGTACGCTATCTTTTTATGTGATTTAGTTAGAATTAAGACGTTTACATCTTCTAACTTCCTCATATAATAGGCTAGGTACTTTACATGTGTTTGTACTCCGCCTATACTTGTTACATCCCATTCTAGCGCGTATAGAACTCTCATAAAAGGTGCACAAACCCTAGATTAGCATATTATTTAGTTTTTCGAATGTAGCTAGATCCTTAAAGAATAGCTGGAGGTATTCACTAATGTTTTTAAGAACAATCATACCTTTTTTAGTAACCTTGTAGAGGCGTATTCTTTGCCTTTCGCTAACCTTTTTCCAATACCCTTTAATTAAGCCTAGTTTTTCTAGCTTGTAAAGTAAAGGGTATATTGATCCTGAACTGAATTTAATTCCAGTTAACTCCTTAATTTTAGTCAGAATTTCGTATCCGTGCATAGGTTTTTTGAAAAGAAGCCAGAGGATTATCGTATCCATCATACCTCTAATGAATTCTTTCATTCTCAAAATATAT
>CAYLIY010000042.1:0-7895 GCA_964384015.1 uncultured Nitrososphaeria archaeon
ATTCTCTCGAGAGATCACATAATCAAAGAACTCTTCTATTTTTAATCTTCTTAATGCCATAAGAGCGGCTTTTCGTCCTTGAAAGGTAACCAAGCCTATTTTTATTCCCTCCTCCCTTTTAATTTCTTTAAAGAAATCAATAAGCTCATTTTTATGCACAAGTTTACGCGCAGCTTTTATCTCTTCATCCTCCACTATTTTGAACAAATTTCTTCTCAATTCGGGATCTCCTTTAGATACTTTTTTTATAGAGACTAGAAGTGGCTTAAATGGATCACAGGTGCAGGACATTCTTTGAAGTCTTTTTCTCATCCTTTTCCAATCTATTGGTAGGTTTCCTATTGTCCCATCTAGGTCAAAAATAAGTAGCTTAAACCTCATCTGTACATTACTCCCAGTATTTTCCCATTCATGACTATTCTTCCCGGGGAGTCCATATGTCTAATCCAGTAAACATTCTTTGGAAGAATATTATATTTTGGGAGATCTGGTATTTCCTCTTTATACGCTAATTTAATGTATAAGTACGGAAAATTTGCTCTATAGTCCTTGTAAAGAACATTACTCAATAAGCTAAAGAAGAACGAAGTTGTAAACATTCTTCCGGCATTTATCTCGGTTGGGCATGGAATTCCCTGTGAATTCTCTTTAAGGTCAACGCACGCTATCCCTGAGAAGTTGGGATCTATTGAAAGAACAGCTTCTGTAGCTATTTTGTTAACCTCTTCATCATGAATAGTCTTTTGAACAGATGGGGTACCTGTTATCCCCGATGGAGCTAAATACGGATATATATACTCAAGTCTTTCCCTTGCCATCGAGATTATAAGCTCACCGTTTTTCCATAAGCTGTGAAAAGCTATGTTCCTTCCAGGCAAATACTCCTGAGCTATGAACTCCCAATTAACTCCTCTCGATTTCCAGTATTTAATCCAAGAAATAGCTGCCTCTTCATTCTCAGCAGGTGTGCTTCCTCTTCCTCCAGCCCCGTGTTTTGCTCTAATCCAGATAGGGGCCCCTAATTCATCAAATGCTTTGGTTATGTCGGACTCTCTTTCTATCTCTACAGTTTTAGGTACCGGAAGCCCTTTTCTCTTCCAGCATTCATAAGATTTATATTTATCTTGACAAATTTCGATGGCCCTTTGAGAGGGAAGAAAGGTTACCGCCCCTACTTTGTCCCTATTTTTCCCTATGACCCGAACTTCTATATCCGGTTGCGGGTGTAAGAACTCGATCATTTCCTTTTCGATGATTTCATTAAGCTTTGATATATACTCGGGATCTGTGGCTTTTGGAACTAAGTATGTTCTCTCTGCAAGGGATAAATAAGTGTGGTATTTATTTGCATCGGTTTGAACTATAAAGAACTTTTCTTGAACTATCCTCAGGGATTTAACAAAATTTGTTGAGGCGGGGCCACAGCCAGTTACAAGAATTCTTTTCATGGCAAGATCACATATGCCAGAATAGCTAGTGAAGTCGATATTATAAATAGCGTTGCCACGATATTAACTACTTGTCTCTCGGTCATTTTACGTTTATAAGTGATTATCGTTATGAGGCTTCTTCTATGTTTAGAAAATAATTTCCCCCCATCTGACAATATTTGAGCTCTTCTGCGATAAAGAAAGTGATTTAAAAGAATTATTGTTGAATTGAAGACATAAGGAACTGTTGAAATCAAAAGAGTCTGTTCAATATTCGCGATAATGGCGTATGCAGCCAAAGTTGTTCCAAATGAAAATGATCCAACATTTCCAACGAATATTTTTCCCCTATAATTGTAAAATGCTAAGAGAAGCAATACTAGTGCCGGAACTAGCAGCAATATCCTTTCTTGGGATATTAGAATGAAGCCAATAATTATTATTAATGGACAGATAGTTTCCAGGCCATTTAATCCACCAAGCATATTTACCGAGTTCGTAATCACCGTTACGATCAGAGGAGCTATAACTAAGTAATAGTATATTCCAAAATCTATTTTTCCAAAAATATATGTTGACATCACCGTTTCTCCCTCTCTAAGAGCAATTAGAGGTATACTAGCAAAAATCGGTAAAAAAGCCTTATACCTCCATCGTAAGTTAAGCCAATCATCCACTAAACCCATAAAGCCACCAAATAGTACGCATGAAGCTAGGGGAAGAGCCCCCTTGAAATCAAGGAAATGAAGGAAGAACAGGTAAATAGTGCTTGTTAAAACGTATATTATCCCCAATCCATTTGGAATTTCCGGCTTATTCGGTTTATGATAATCTATAGCCTTAGGGAACGGCATTTGTTAATCTCCTGGGCTTTAATATGGTTTAACAATTCTCTCGGTGGATACATAGTTATGCGCCTTTAAGAAAAGTTTACCTTATAAATCAGCACATCTATAACCAATTCGACATCTCTTCCTAAATTAACAGCTTTTTGAGCATCATAAACCAGAATTATAGGAGCTGAGCTATTTTCCTGAGCTGTTGGATATTTAAAGGTTCTTGAATACACGTCATATCCTTCCTCTGTTGTAAAGGAGTATTGATATGGTATCAGCTTACCTAGGAATGAATTCCAGAAAGCAGGAAGATATCTCATTCGTCCGCCTGTTTGGTTAATAAATCTGCTCTCAGGAAGCCCCGCTATTCTGACCATTTGTATGAATTTCCCCTCTTCAGCATATCCAGCTGGAACATAATAAACCCCTCCAAATCTATAGGCTGTCGTGAATATTACAACATAATCAGCATCTAATCTTTTCAATATTTTAAGCGCCGTAGTCTCGTTAGACATGAACATCTCAGCCAGCAATTTAATTCTTGTGCTATTCCTAGTCGCGTTATCAGCCAAAGTAGTTCTATTAGCTATAAAGGAAAGCCAGTATCCATAATCCCACCACGCAGCCATGACAGAGTCCTCAGGAGTATTTTCCTGTATCCATTCTAAGGCATCAAGCCATGCACCTGTGTTTGCTGAAAATCCAAGGGTATCGCTTGCGATTGTTACAGGAGAATCTCCAACTCTTATACCTATTTTTGGAGTTATTGGAAACAGACCTATGATAAAGATCAAACCTAAGAGCAAATATGGCTTGTAATTTATCTCTTTATAAAGTCTCTTTCTTTTTCTTCTCTCAGTTACTAGTAGTTTGCTTAAAAATTCCTCAAATAGATGTTTAAAGCCGTAAATACTGGTAACAATTATAAATGGAGCTGCTAAGATAGACAACCTAACAAAGGAGCCTGTAAAATAAACAGAGGATGTTACGAAAATGAGCAGAATTATCTCCTCAGCGTTCTTACGCTTTATAAGTAGATAAGAGCCATAAATCGCAAGTGGAATTAAAACTCCGTAATCTACGAACATAGAGGCAAAACTTGAGCCGGCATGTTCCTGGACTGATTGAACTAATGGATTAGCTGGCTTATAAAACGGATTTAAGATCGCAAGTTTGCGCCCACCTATCCCCCTAGGAAATATTGACAAGATAGCGCCTGTTATAAGCATGACCAAGGTTATAAATGAGACGGCTTCCAATCCTCTAAGCTTTGATAATTTCGCATAGGTTAAGCCTAAAAATCGACCAAGAAGCACGTAGGCTATAGATAGATATATTAAAAGGGCTAAAGAGCTTGTTAAGAATCTCAAACCAAATGAGGGAAGTATGCAGGCAAATATCAGGATGGAAGTCATTGTTAAGATATGAGTGGCTTCGAATCTTTCCGGTATTATTTCAAAGAACACTAAGATAATGCCGGCTACAGCCAACATTCCGAAGAGATAGTCAGCAGCCCCCCATGAGCCCATAAGGACTCCCGCAAACAGGCCAGCTAAAACAGCGAAAATCGCCCTCTTATTAAAGGGCTCTTCCTTCTTAACAGACCTAATGTAGAAATAAAAGGCCGCGATCAATGACGGCATCCCCAGCATTTCCGTGTCGTACCATCCTAAAGTGCTGCGAGGCACAACTCCTGGTGAAACTGAGTAGAATAAAGCGGATAATAAGCCGACAAGCTCTCCTCCAAATTCCTTTCCAACCAAATAAACGAGTAAAACTGAGATCAATGCCATGAACACTGGCAGGAATATGGCAACATCCTCAACCGTGCACTCTATCCCTATGTTCCTTAAAAGGAGATAGACAAATGCCCCGAAATATGGATGGGCCGGATGATAGGACTTCCCCATATCAACCCCAAATGGGTACCAGGTCCTAGTTTCATGCCAGGTGAAGAAGTCGAATAGACCGTTAAGCCCCTTTTTCTCTATGCTATCAACTATATACTTAGTGCATGTGTAGTAGCTGTATGGATCAAACTCCGATATATATGCACCATATTTTAGCGGCTGAAGCCTAATAGCAACAGTTATGAACGCTATTAGAATCAAGGTCACGATTTTTATAAGCTTAGGAAGATCCACGGATAATCTAACAGTCTTAAGAAACACCCCTAGATTCCTCTTGATTCCTCCCAGACTTGTTTTCATTCTCCGGCTACCCAATTTCCCTAATTATTGAGGAGACAATTAGATATTTTAGGTTTTAGATTTCCGCAAACAAGGAGCTTAGTTGATATGAAGGTTAAAATTCAGCTTTAGACTTGATTAGAGCGTTACAGGGATGGGCGATGTTTGACCTATGAACTTTGACGTCTTTCTCTCATCATAACCTACAGAAGCCGCGGAGGATAGCCTGTTAAATATTATTTGTACTATTTTCATGCCTGGATAGAGCTTTACCGGGGAGGTGTTCATGCAGAATATCTCAAGGGTCAAAGTTGACATTTTCTTCATGCCCGTTCCAGGGTTCACTAAACCTGCGGCGTGAACAACAATTCCAAGTCGAGCTATACTACTTTTACCCTCAAGAGTTGCTGCTAAGTTCTTTGATATGTATATCTTCTCCTTAGTTGTGGCCAGTATAAATTGTCCTGGGCTTATGATCAGAGGTTTTCCCCTGGTATTCACCTGCTTAAGTGCTTTCTTGATGGTCCTTGGATTTCTTGGATCTACTACTTCTCCAGGTGTAAATACGGCGAACTTGCTAGAAAGAGTTAAATCCACACTACATGGCCCAACGTTTTCTCGATTAAATGGCTGAATTTTTATTTCTCCTCTATCTATTGCCTCCAGAATTTCCCTGTCGGATAAAATCATGATATCACCAGCATCTTAATTCCAAGCTAAAGTTGAATTTAAGGTTAAATCAAGCAAGGGAAAAGAAGCTCGGATCATGAAATAGCTGAATAACGAGTTTAAAAGCTAATAAAAACTTTAGTTTCTCATCCTAATGATAAAAACACCTTTATCAATGGTTTATCTCCCTAAAATTAATTAAGGTGTATCCATGGGAAAAAGTCTCGTCAAATCCATTCTACTCATAAGCATTTTTACCTTAATTTTAGCCTCTCCAGTATTAGCTACTTGTTCTAGCGATGATAGAAGGATGAGCGCTAGCCAAGGCCTTCCAATAAGGCCCATTTCTCTTAGCGAGTTTAAGAACGTTAGCTCTGAGATGATCGAGGGGATCATAGATGTTGACGAGGATGGCTTAGTGAGGGTCTTAATAGGCTATGAGGGGGAGCCAAAGCTACCAAATTACGTTAAAGTCGATAAAAAATATCGTTTGATTCCCTATTTATCAGCCAGAGTTCCTGCGGATAAGATAGGAGAGTTATCAAGGATCCCAGGAATTAGAATCAGCTATGATCTTAAAGTGGGAGTTGAGTGGATGAGGACAGCAAGAGGGAATAGAAGTCTTGCTGTTAATCAGTTTTATCCTTACATAGGATTTTATCCTACTTTCCTAAACGAGTCACTTGATTTGATAGGGGTTAAGGATCTATGGAGCCTGGGCTTGACGGGTAAGGGAGTAGTAATAGCCATCTTGGATACCGGGATAAATAAGGATCATCCATCGCTTGATGATTTAGATGATGACCCCGAGACTTTTGATCCAAAAGTTGTGGATGAGGTGTCCTTTGTTCCTGGAGAAAGCGCCGATGATTTCAACGGACATGGAACTTACGTCGCCTCCATAGCCGCTGGAACTGGATATCCTGGCGGGAGAAGGTTTTATAGCACTTTTTACGGTGAATATCAAAACGCGACAATAACCCCCAAAACTCAAAAAGGGGTCGCGCCAGATGCTCTTCTCCTCAACGTTAAAGTTCTAAATAAGTACGGAGTAGGCTATGAAAGCTGGGTAATAGCGGGAATTGAGTGGGCCGTTGATCACGGGGCTGATGTGATCAGCATGAGTTTGGGAGGCCCTGCTCTTTATCCATCCGATCCCTTAACCAGGGCAATAAGTGAAGCTACAAAGAGAGGGGTGATCGTCGTGGTAGCCGCTGGTAATGACGGCCCTGGGTATTTCTCGGTATCCAGCCCTGGCATCTCTCCAGAGGCCATAACTGTTGGGGCTATTTATGAGTTGGGAGGAGTTACCTGGTTTAGCGGACGCGGGCCAACTCCAGTGACCTTAAATGTTAAGCCCGATGTATTAGCTCCAGGGGTAGCTGTTCTAGGGGCTAATGCATTCTTTGAGGAGGATGATACTTTTTACTGCTCAGGTTGGGGAACTTCTCCCGCAACTGTTTTTGTTTCAGGCTCTGTTGCTCTTCTTCTTCAAGCATTCCCAGGCGCAACACCCGAAGCCATAAAGATAGCCTTAATGAAGTCAGCATGGGATACAAACCTAGATGTTAACGTTCAAGGGGCCGGAATAATAAACGTTCAAGAGGCTTATAGGTTGCTAAAAAAGTCCGAGAAGATTCTCAATGAATTTAAGCCGAAGATATTAAGATCAGAGAGGAAGTTTAGGGAGTTAAATGGGGTGAACATTTCTTTTGTAGGAGATTACGTGAGTTTTTCCTCATTTATTCATGAGCTAGAAGATTTAGGAGCTAACGTAAGAATACTTGATTCGCTTTCTCAAAATTTAACTCTGCCTCACGTCTTGATAATGGCCCGACCCTCTGAAGAGATCTTAAAAAACGCAAGCTCAGTTTTTAACCTACTCCTGAACGAGGGGAGGGGCATATTTCTCATAGGTGATGATGGACACCTCATAGATTCTTATGAGAGCCTTACCGGGAGATTTGGTATACATTGGAGCCCGTTGGGCCTGGCTGTTGGGGGTTTATCAACTAACATATGTCGCCATGCCATCACAGAGGGAGTTGAGGCCATGTTCTTAGGAGGCCCATTAGCGAGCTTAAGGGTAGAAAACGACGCACAAACCATCATTTATGACCCTATTTACCCGGCTTTAGCTATCTGGGATGGAAAAGAACGGGGAAGATTGGCGGTTTTATCTGATGATGATGTCTTAAACGACTATTACCTGAATTACGAGGATAACTTTAAACTAGGAGTGAATTTGGTGAAGTGGTTAAGCGGGCTATCAAGAACGGAGATACATGAAGTATCGATTGGCTTAAGCTATCCGAGCTACGTGTATAACTCCTCAGAAAGTCATTTAATAATAGATTTAAGGAATCTTGGGGGATTTACTGAAGAGATTTCGATTAATCTGCAGATCTTAAATGAAAAGGGCAAAGTATTCCTGAATTGGACAAGTTATTCGATCATTCCAGCTGGTGGAAACTTAAAGGAGATAATTGAAATTTATTTGACGTCCAATAGGTCGTATGAGCTATTTACAGTTAACGCTTCGATAACAATTCCCGATTTTGATCCAAATAACAACCATGTTAATGTTTCCATGGTTGTTCTGTCCAAAAACCACAGAAAAGGTGAAAACCCCGTTATTTTTGCTGTTTATCCATTTAAACTGGATTCGTTTACGTCACCCCTCGTTTCAACTTTCCCGGGAGACTTTAAGGTTCTAAACTTCACCTTCATCTCAAGCGTGAACATATCCAATCCAGTTATCGCTATCGAGG
>CAYLIY010000043.1:0-333 GCA_964384015.1 uncultured Nitrososphaeria archaeon
GGATAGATCCGTACATTCTTGTAAACGTTTATGGTCTGATCTTTTATGTGGATCTAGGAAAACTGGATAAGAGAGACGTGAGAAGGATATTTCAGGGATTAAGGGATAAGCTCATAATAGTTAGAAAAACTGAGGTTAAAAAATCCATCTACGAGTTTCTGAAGGAGGAAGCTAGACAGGCAGAACATTAAGAGCTCCATCCTTATCTATCTCAGCTACCTTGGCGTTTATCGGGAAACCATATCTTTTAGCCGAGAAAAGGCTTAGCAGTCTATTGTTAAAGAAGTATTTAAAGCCGTCCGTGAAGACCTCATGGGCCCTTATCATCAATCT
>CAYLIY010000043.1:343-791 GCA_964384015.1 uncultured Nitrososphaeria archaeon
ATTCTCCTCCATGAAGCTGTTAAACACATCCTCCCCGAAGAAATATATCCCAGGCCCCCTGATGCTAGGGACGAAGCCGGATATTTCCTCCCTTGGATCGTTCCAGAGAACTTGAAACTCAATTGGGTTCGTCTCGTCAACGTTCACTAAGCCCTTCTTGATGGAGGCTAGACCAGCGAGCGTTGGGATCGGGCTTGGTATTCCTCCATGAAGAGCGATTATGTCCTCACCTACTAATGCTACATAGGGTAGTTCCGAGAAGATTGTGGAGTAGTGATAATAGATCTCATGTGAGTAGTTGAGAAGCACCCGCTCGAAGAAGCCATAATACTTGTTCGCTATTGGGGTCTCATGATTCCCGCGAAGCAAAAATATTCTGTTCGGATAGATTATCTTTAAGGAAAGAAGGTAGTTTATGTTGCCGATCTGCTCATAGCCTCTGTCAACG
>CAYLIY010000043.1:801-7720 GCA_964384015.1 uncultured Nitrososphaeria archaeon
GAAGATTATCCTCTTGTAATCCCCCTTAAGCGCCCTGGTGATTATCGCCTTAGTTGTCTCGAAGTCCCCATGAGTATCCCCAACTACGAGCGTTTTCTCCAGATCTAATTCAATAAGCGGTTTTTCCTTCCTTAGGACTTTTAAGGCTTCATTAAGAAGCTCCTTGAGCTCATCTGAGGAGAGATTGCACGCTCTATCGGGCTTTCTCTCTATTTCCTCCCAGATCACTTTCCAACACTAACAATGATTAATGCGTGTAGACCGAAAAGCTTTAGCCAGCACCTAGATCTTCACCCTAAGCTAAGAGCAAATTTCGTTTAGCTCGATCCAAATACGTCTAAATCCTTACTATCTTCTATATCTTGGAACATGTCCTCTATTAAGACCTTAGAAGACGCTCAGGGTATTTGTCTCTTTTTGTGGACTCAATTATATATCTAGGCTACTTGCTCAAAGGAACCCTTGATCATATTCTTTAAAACTCTCGTTCAGTGTTCTCAGCTTTTTCATGAGATCCACTTTTGCAGAAGACCCTCGATATCAACTGGCCTAACCATAACAGACCTGTGATAAAGCTAACATGATAGAAGCAATTAAGATTAATTGTATTATCAATTGGAGGTAGACATTTTGCTGAGCAGATACAGGGAAATCATCTATCAGATATTTTCAGATGAACCTATAACGCCTAATGATGCCACTAAGAAGCTTGTTCCAAGTTTTAAGACAACTAAGGATGTTTTAATGCGTCTAGTCATGACGAATAAAGACGCACAGTACAAGAGTTCTGGAAGAATCGTATTTTCTGGAGGGTGATCAAGTGAGCAGTTATGAAAGAGGATTAGAGCTAGAGAAGCTCGTAACTAGGCTTTTTAAAGCCAAAGGCTACAATGCCAGGCATAATGTCAAGTTAGTTGGTCGATCAGGAGTTAAACATCAAATAGACGTTTATGCCGAGTATAAGGCACCCCTTCATACTTCAAAGATAGTCGTAGAGTGTAAATCCTATGATAAGCCCATAGATAAGGACATAGTGATAAAGTTGATACATGAAGTTGAGGATCTAGGGGTTGATAAAGGAATTCTAATCACCACCTCATACTTCACGCCTGATGCTGTATCGACTGCTGAGGGATATAATGTGGATCTGTGGAATGGAACTAAGCTAAACGAGCTTTTAAGAGAGATAGGGGCTGAACTCATGAAAGTCCCTTTAAACATGTTTCATGTAAGGCCATACATATCCATAAATAAGGCTTCTAAAATTGTGGATAAAACAATTAGAGGAATTTTTAGAAGAAAGGGAAGTATAGAGAGTAGTTCTATAATTTTCTATCCATATTATGAGGTGGACATTGATGCTAGGATCTATGAACTTAAAGGATTTATCAAAAAGAGGACTGAGGAGAGGATAGTTAGCTCAACAATTCTAATAGACTCAATCACTGGGGATCTGTGTCTCTATGATCCCGAGAATGGAGTAATTAGCATGGGAAAGTTACCTGCGTTATCCGCTGAGGAGGAAAGAGTTTTTCAAATATTATTGACGAAGAGATCCCTAACAGTGTCAGCTTTAGCCTCTCTAATAAATTGCTCAACATCCAAGGCCAGAAAGATTCTTCAAGGATTAGTAGTGAAGGGATTAGCAAAGATCTACAGAAAAGAGAGACAAACATTCTATCAATCTGCAATAAGGATCCCAGACCCATCTCAAATAAGAACGATCTCGATGAGCCTTAAGATTGAAAGCGGGGAGCCCAAAAAAGGAGTCAAAATAACGCCAGCTTTAAACTTGGAGAAAGTTGAAAGTTTAGTTAGGGCTTTATGGAGGGGATCTATAAAGAACTACAAAACTGTTTTCTATCCCTATTATGCATGTAAGATGGTTGAAAGGGAAAAAAGATATATTAGAGCGGTAGATATGTTGAATAAAAAAATAGATGATAGAATAAGCAGAATACTAATAGCCTTCTATCAACAGCTCCCCTTTTAGAACGTGTAACATATGAGAGAGAAGAAGGATTAAGATAGAGCTAGATAAGATAAAGAGGAAATTGGACAAATCAAATCTGCTTGAAAGGCAAATGCGTCAATTAATAAATAGGGAGAAAAACTTGATAGTGAAATAAAAATCATTAAAATAATATATAGAGCTATAGAGAAGGATAAAGGATAACTCCTCAGTATTACTTTTATCGGCTTAACTTCCTTTAAGCAGGATTAAAATATGATCGACCCATTTTAGTAATGACCTAAGTGAGGGCGGATTAATGAACAAGTTGTTAAATATCATACTCATCATCTCACTTGCGGTCTCATCAATGCTTGGCTATTTCATTACGAACTTCATGAACGAAACAGTTCTTGATTTGAACAGAGAGTTCTTCTTAATGCCTAGGGAGTTAGGACCTCCATATGTCGCTTATGATTTCAAACATCCGGTTATTGCAGGATTACTTTTCTATTTTGCCTCTTTTGCCAATAATTTTTATGTTTACAAATTGATTCTTCTCGTTTTTTTCCTAAGCTGCTTTATGATTGCGCTATATCTTATCTATGGCCTTAAAAGACATAAAAAAGAGTGGATCTTCGTTTTTTTATTAGCCCCAAGCTTTATCCTTTTTTCAGCCAATTCCTGGGACTCAATAGCATCTATTTTTGTTCTAATTTCTGTTTTAGCATCGATCTATGGTTTTCATGCTCTTTCGGGGTTTTTTGTAGGGTTATCGTCCTGTTTGAGCTTTTATCCCCTAATGATCCTGCCAGCCCTTTACCTGAGCAATAATAAACGCGATAGGGAGAGAATCCTCGAGGCATTTGTGTCGACATTTGTTGTCGTGAACACTCCCATGTTCATGATAAACAGGGACAGATGGATCAGATCTTACACAGATAATGCCCTTAACTTCATTTGCGATTTCTCCTTGCTCAAATTACTAAAAATAAATCCCCCATTTGGGATAAATGTGCTAATTCTGATCGTATTGATTTTTTCCATAGCTTATGCCTGCTTAATGCTTAAAAGGGGAGATCTTGTTCATTTAAGCTTGAGATCAATCATTCTCCTTTCCCTGGTATCGTTTTCTCTAAGCCCTCTCGTGTCCTTATGGATGTTGCCGATCCTTGCTCTAACCAGTTTGAATCCGGGATATTTCTTAGCATTCGATGTTTTAAATGTTCTGGTATCGCTTAATCTTCTTTCAGGAAGCTCCCTTGTGCCTTTAGCTATTATGAGGGAAGTGGCTCTATTAGCCCTTTTCTTTTCGATAAGTAAAGCTGAGAAACCAGTTTTCTCTGGAAGGGATAAGTTTGTAAAGATGATGAGTTTGGTGAACAACGGGCTCTCAAAGATCAAGAGCCTTCTTGGTGAAAAGGTTGACTTGACCACCACGGGGCTCTTGGGACTCATCTCCTTCTTGTTGCTTGCTTATAGATTATGGGAGCCTGATAAAATATACTTCGATGAGATATATTACGTAGATCAAGGAGCAAGGTGCATTTTAAATGGAACCGGCGATAAAAACTGGATTCACCCTCCTCTAGGCAAGGAGTTGATAGCTCTGGGAATAAAGATATTCTCAGATACACCCTTTGCTTGGAGGATAATTGGAGTGATTCTCGCCTCCCTAGCAACTCCAGCTGTTTATTTAATTTCGATCAAAATGTTTAGATCGAGGAAGATAGCTCTTCTCTCATCGATCTTCCTTTTACTGGATCCCTTGTACTATGCTCAGTCGAGGATAGCTATGCTTGATGTATACGTCTTTGCTTTCTCGACAATAGCAGTTCTATTTTACGTTTACTACTCCTTCTCAGAGAGGAAAAGGGTTTTCCTGTATTTATCAGGGATTTTCTTCGGTTTGGCGATTTCAAGCAAGCTTCCAGGGATTTTACCGTATTTTCTCTGTGGAACAGGTCTTCTCGTCGATAGTATCAGAAACAGAGACTTTAGAGAGCTTTGCCATGTCCTAGTAGCCTATCTTTTAATTCCCATCGTAATTTATGTTTTAAGCTATGTCCCCACCCTATTCATCAGAGGGCTTGGGTTTAAGGATTTTTTGGAAACCCAGAACTGGATGATCAGATATTCAGCATGGCTTCCGCCCAAGAAACCCCATCCCTATAGATCCCAGCCCTGGGAGTGGCCATTGATAATGAGGCCGCTCTTATCCCTCTATGATGTCACCGTCAAGGAGGGGAGGACTTATGTATCAAGCATATCGGATATAGGAAATCCAATTACCTGGTTTGGCGGCCTAATAGCTTTTTCAACGATAATGGTAGACGTAATTAAGAAAAGAGAAGGGCTGGCTTTCCTGGTTTCATGGTTTTTGATCACTTGGTTACCATATTTTCCGATGGGGATAATGCTATATTATGGAGCTGGGAGGGAGATGTTTATTTACTACTTCCTCCAATGCCTGCCTCCATTGATGATCATGTTCGCGAGGGAGCTCAAGGGTTTTGATGACTACCTCGGCTTTAACTTCTCCCTTTTTGTCATCCTGATCCTAATTCCCTTTTATGTTATCTGTTACCCCGTTATCTCAGGTCTTTTGATTCCGAAGGAATATCTGGATGGGATGAAGATCCTAAAGCTTTAACGATCGTCTGTCAGATGTTTAATTGATCTAATGGCCATGTCGGTAGTCAAAAGGTTTAAGGAGTTATTAAGGGAGAGAAGAACCCCGATAACCTATGAGATATATTCGCCGAGAGGTTGCAATGTTGACCAATACGTTAGGGCCATATCTGATTTTAAGGATGAGTTAAGTGCCGTAAACGTTCCAGACAATCCACTAGCTACCTTAAGAGTGTCGTCGATAGCATATGCAAGCTTGGTGATGAACTCGTTAAAAGTGGACGTCATCCCACATATCACCTGCAGAGACAGGAACCTATTGGCCCTACAATCAGAGATTTTAGGAGCTCATTTGCTCGGGATAAGGAATTTGCTGATAGTTAGTGGGGATAGACCCATTGGAAGAACAAGAGAATTAAAATATGTTTGGGAGGCCAACCCTATAAGGCTGTGTGAGATAGTTAAGAAAATGAATCAAGGGCAGATCTTTTGTGGAGAGTTCGTTGAAATGGAATCTAAAACTGATTTCTTTGTAGGAGGAATAGTGATTTTTAGCAGGAAAAATGAGGTTAATTACATATCCAGGAAGATAAGCGTGGGATTTGATTTTTTCCAGTCACAAATAACGTTTAACGCTGATGAGGTCATAAATTTCTTCGAAGAAGCGGAAACTTCAGGAGCTAGAATAGATAGACCTGTTTTAATTAGCCTATCGCCCATATCATCTGGGAATTTCCTCTACAAACTAACCAGAATTCCCTACGTAAGAATGCCAAAAAGCCTCATTGAGAGGTTTATGAGAAGCGAGGATGTAGCGAGGGAATCCGTCGAAGCATGTTTGGAGCTAGCGGATAAATTGAAGTCCGAGCTTGCCTATAAGTATAGGATTGGCTTTCACATAATCCCGATGGGTCAGGATGATCTCGGACGTGAGATCGTGAGAGGATTAAGGAGGTGATTCTATGGTCGGATCCTACGTCACCGGCATACTCCCAAGGCCAAATAAATTAGTAGAAGCGACCAGGGCTTATGAAAGGGGAAAAATGAGAGAAGAAGATTTAGAGAGGTTCTTCATTAAGGCAAGCGATGAAGTAATTAGGTTTCAGGTTAAGACAGAGCTTAGCTATGTGACCGATGGGATGCTGAAGTGGCAGGATCTGCTCAGACCATTTACGGATAGTTTAAAAGGAGTGGAAAGGGGGACTTTAACAAGGTGGTTCAACAACAACGTTTTCTACAGAAAGCCGATTATAACAGGGAGAGTATCGAGAGAACATGCCGTAGTCCCGAAATACTCCTATCTTGACCTATTGCCAAAAAAAGTGCCTTGGAAAGCGATTTTGCCAGCTCCCTACACATTCGCTCAGCTATCCGATAACCGGTTTTACGAGGATAAGCTGGAGCTCATGTTTGAATATGCTGAGGTTCTAAGGGAGGAGCTGAAGGAGCTTACAACTTTGGGATTTAAGTACTTCCAGCTAAGCGATCCATCGCTTGTATATAGGCCCGTTGAAGGAAAGATGCCAAAGGATGAACTTGAATTCGTGAAAGATGCCCTTAAAAAAACTGTTAAGGGAGTTTCGGCTAAGATATGTCTCCAAACATTCTTCGGCGATTTTAACAATATACTACCTGAGGCCCTCGAGTTCCCAGTTGATCATCTCGGGATAGATTTGTACGAAACGGACATAAAGAGCCTGAAGGAATATGAGTTCGATAAAGGAGTGGCTCTTGGAATGGTTGATTCCAGGAGCTCGTTGATAGAAGAGGTTGATGAGTTAGTATCCATTGCTAAGGACCTAATAGAGTCCATATATCCCTCCAAGATCAGAGAGGTTTTCATATGTCCAAACTGTGATCTAGAGTTCCTACCATGGGAGAGGGCAAAAGCTAAGATAGAGGTCGTTAGCAGGGTGGCGAAGGCTTTAGAGGTGAGCTTAAGTGGATAAGCTATTCCCGACTCAGGAGATAGGCAGCTTAGCCAAGCCTAGATGGAGGGTTAAGGGATATAGAGGTGAAAAACTGTCCCATGAGGACATTAATGAGGCCTTAAAATGGGGTAAAAAACTTGAAGTAGAAAACCTAAACGAGCTAGTGAAAATGTTGAAAGAGAAGGATTCCCCAGAGAGAAGAAGAAAGATCCTTGAGTGGGCAGCCAAGTATGCAATCAGGCTATTTGAGAAAGCTGGTCTAGACATCGTCTTCGATGGAGAACAATGGAGAATTGAGATGTATGAGCACGTCATAAGGAATGTGGCTGGATTTGAGTTCCTGGGATACGTGAAGTCCTTTGACTACAGGTACTTCAATAAGGCGGCGTGTGTTGATAGACCTAGG
>CAYLIY010000044.1:0-3800 GCA_964384015.1 uncultured Nitrososphaeria archaeon
CAGCATAGCCTTTAGGGGATCCATCAAAACAACTTCTCTAACGTTGGTTTTGAGGAAAATCAACTCGCTCATTTTTCCTAACCCGCATCCAGCATCTAAAACTGTCCCTTCATCCTTTAATGTTTCAGTTATCGCATCTTCTCTTAATCTCACATCCTTTCCGAGGGATATTAGCTTATTTGCTTTATCATAAATTGGGATTACTGAGCTTAACGCTGTCATTATCCTTATCCATTTATCGTCTTGTCTCTTCCTCATGGCATCGCTAAGATATTAAGAGCCCTAGAGTTATCAGGAGAGGCACCATTAAGGTCGTAATTACGTTTAATCTCATTGCTGGTATTAGCTCTTCAATCCTATCATAATTCTTAAGGGCGATAATCGATGATTTCATCGCTATTGGAATAGTTATGAACGATATCATCACGTATATAGGCAATAGGCCAAGAATGGCTGGAACAGCTATTGAGATGTAGGTCAGCATTAAGATAAACACATAAACCTTAGATGCCTTTCTTCTGCCCAATAATATAACAGCATGTCTTCTTCCAGTCCTGTAGTCTGCTTCATAATCCGGGAGCTCATTTAGAAAAAGCAAGTTGCTGACTAAAAGGCCGACAGGTATCGAGGCTAAAAATGGAACAGGGCTTATAGCTAGGTTATTTGCTGGAAGTTGCGTTATATATGCTCCTAAAATCGCCAATGGCCCGAAATTAAGCCCCGGGAATATTTCGGCTATCCAGAGTCTAGTTAATAAGGGGGTGTAAAAGTAAACAGAAAAAGCAGCTATGACTATTATAGGCAATAAAATGGGATATAGGCACACGAAATAACATCCTATGACTGAGGCGATGGCTAAGGAAATTAACCCTAACTTATAAACTTGCTCAGGATCAAGCGAACCACTTGGCAGAAACCCACTCCCCCCACTGAATGGGGTTTTTACCGTCAAAAGATCTGTTCCCCTCTTATAGTCGAAGTAGTCATTTAGGACGTTTACGCTGACATGTAAGAGGAGAACGCCGATTAGTGCGAGAACTAGATGCTGGAAATTGAAGAAGCCATCATGCCAAGCTGAGGCAAAGCCTACAGAGAGACAAGTCGGTGTTAAAAGCAAAAAATGAGGTCTAGTTTCGAGAAACAGCGTTTTTATCTTCACGTTCTCACCTTAAGTAGTTGAGTTTTTAACTTTAAAATAACTTTTTCGCACGAGATTAAGACTGAGAGCATATGATAATGAATATAGCCCAGAGCCTAATTGAACGGCCATCAATTTCCTGATAGGTATCACGCTTTACGTTAGGTTTTTCTCCAGAAAGTCATTTATGGCATATATCTCGTTTAATGTTCTCCCCTCAATTTTTTATCCTGATGCTATGCCTTCCTCTAGCTCCAGTTTCAAATCATGTAGAACATACCGAGAGTTAACATGTTGTAAAATCTATCAACAAATCGGTTATCGAATTCCTCAGCAACGGTTGCCCTTCTGTTAAGTTCTGGATTTGTCAATGCCCATTTTCTCTTAGCCTCTAGAAATGCTGGAGTAACCGATAAAAGGTATTCTATTGACTCTTTAAACCTGGATTGAATTGTTAGCTTCCCTTAACTTCTCTATACCCCTTATCTACAAAGTTTAAGATTTTTCTTGATTCCTCTATCGAATTAAGGATGGCTTTTCTCCTAATCGTATCGGATTTTGATAGATCCTCCATCCTAGGATCATAATAGTAAGGAACTTCGGTGATAAGAATAAAGACGTTAGGATTAACCGATCTAGCGTAATTATCGCTTGAGGTTCCGGTTTTTATGATCTTAGCTGGATCTTTACCTAAATGTTTTTCAAGATAATCGTAGGTTTGCTTTGTTGTGGGCATCAGGTAAATGGCCTTGTATAATTCCTTGACGTATGGAACCTCGGGCTCTTCCAAGATCAATGGAAGTTTTTGCCCTTTAACAAGCCTAGGAACCTTGGATATAGTTCTAAGGCCTCTCTGTTTATGTAGAAGTAAACTCCACCAAACCCAGCATTATGTAAACTATATATGAAATCGGGCTTCTCAACATCTATTACTCCCATTAAGGCCCTAGCTTCAGGAAGAGGCCTATCAAAGTTGAGAGTTTTATACTTTATTGGGAAAGTTCACTCAATTTGCTGATTTTCAGCTGGCCTATAGTAATTTAACGCGTAATTTAGGGGAGTAAACGGCCCTTTAAACCGTTCCTCATTTAACCTAGCACCATCAGGATCGGTGCACTTAATGACGATCGTTTCTTGGTCGACATAGCTTCCTTAACGATATTGATGAGATAAAACTTGAGAAACGTAAAAGCAATCTATTTAACTAAGTGAGGAGCTATATTTCACAGAAGTGAAAATTTGAGAGTTAAAAACATAATATCAAATAGATTTTTCACAATCAACGCCAATGACAGCGTCTCTAAGCTAATATCCTCGGCCAAGAAAACCGGTTTTCTCGGCGGAATAGTTGTGGATAGGGATCAAAAATATCTAGGAGTAATACATGTCAAGGACTCGATCAGGTTAAAGTCGGATCCCCAAAAAACGAATATAGCAAAAATATTGAAAAGAGCTCCGATCTTAAACAAGGAAGATTCCCTTTTCAGGGTAGTTAAACTTATTCTTGAAGTAGAGACGAGAATTCTTCCAGTTGGGGCTAAGGATCAAGTAGAAGGGGTTGTATATGATATGGACGTGATCAAAGCTTTTCTAAATAGCAGTATCATGGAGAGAGAGGTAGATAGAATAATGAGCAGGGATGTTATAACGGTGGAAGAGAAAACCTCGATAGCTAAAGCGATTAAGACGTTTATTAAGAATGGGGTCTCTCACCTACCGATAATGAAGGGTGAGAGATTGGTTGGGGTGGTCTCAGCCCATGACATTATTACGAAAATTCTCTTCGCCAGGATCAGAGTAACAACAGGTGAGCGAGTAGGAGAGCGTGTAAAAAGCCTTGACATCCCCATCAGCAATCTAATGAGCTACCCCGTTTTAACGATCGAAAGAGGGACTAAAATAGGCGATTGTGTACAAATAATAATGGAGAGGGGAGTAGGCTCTTTAATAGTAGTGGATGGTCCCTTAATAATCGGAATAGTGACTAGAAGAGATATTCTTGAACACATAATGGCCTCTGAACCCAGAGATGCTAAGACGTATTTTCAGGTGATAGGAGAGGTCCCCGAATTAATGGAAAGAGAGAAGATATTAATGGAGAAGAACATCAAGAGCTTTCTCTGGAAGGTTGAGAGAAGATACGGGAAAGGAAGTTTATTTATTCATGTTAAACGAGTTAAGGGAGTAAGAAAATCTGTTGTAACGGTTAAAGTAAGGTTATCGACCAATTCTGGAACCTATTATGCATCGCATTATGGATATAACCTCATAAAATGTCTGCAGGTGTTATTTCAAATACTGGAGAGGTCGATAGTTTTAGAAACTGACCTAGCCAGAAGGGAGAAAAGATCGAAAAGGGAGGTAAGTAATCATTTTCTGGATTTAGGTGATCGTAAACTCTAAATATCTTAGTTTATTGATTTCTCCTTGATATAATGAACAAGGAGGGCCATATAGGTCTCGCTCTCTTAATCATCTCGGCTATTTTATATGGATTGAATTTAACGGATGTTACCTCTATCTCAACGGGCTTTTTAGTCGTAATTTTCTCAACTCTCCCAGACATTGACTTAAGGCTGAGAGTCTCACATAGAAAGTATACCCATAGTCTAGCAGCAGCTGTTATTTTCGGGGTGTTGATGGCTATTATAACAAAATACGG
>CAYLIY010000044.1:3810-7716 GCA_964384015.1 uncultured Nitrososphaeria archaeon
GCACGGTTCCGGGGTTTATAGGCGGATTTGGGGGAACAGCTCTTCATCTTCTTGGAGATCTCTTCACATACGTTCCCTTTAAGCCTTTGTGGCCATTGTCAAATAAGGAAATCTCCCTTCGTCTATTTCGCGCTGATAACAGGTTGATTAATGTCCTCTTTCTAGGAGCTGGCTTTATAGCCTTTGTTCTTTACTTACTCCTCAAATTTGCCAGAATATCCATTAGTTTATATTAGCGGGAAATTTCCTCCAATCTTCTTCTCCTCGTCTCTACACCAAGAATCAATACACTTAAAGCAGCTAACAAATGAGCAAAAGCGAATACCATGAAGGGGCCGAAGAGACCAACTGTTTTATAGAGATGTCCGGTAACGGTTGGGGCTAAAATACCCGCTAGTCTACCAACACTTGCCGCTATTCCTGAGCCGGCCCCCCTCATTCTGGTCGGATATAGCTCCGGTGTATACGTATAAAGAGCTGCCCATGAACCGAGGTTAAAGAAAGATATCACGCAACTCCACAATAGAATCCAATTAAGCTCCACTCCAAGGCTGAGAAAAAGACATCCCGTCCCCGCTAAACTTAAGAACGAGATTAATACGGGCTTCCTTCCAACGGGGTCTAGAAGGAAGGTGGCTAAGTAGTAACCTGGAATTTGAAAGAGAGTAACCACTAACGTCCACCAAAGGGATTTTACATCTCCTAACCCGAATTCTTTGGCGTAGATAGTCGGCAACCAGAGGAATATCCCGTGATAGGTATAAACCAACACAGCCCAAAGTATCCACAGAAGCACCGTCCTTTTTAAGTAAGTTTGGGATAGCATCTCCCCGATGCTTATCCTTCTTTGCCCGACGCTGACATGTGAAACCTCGACGTCGCTCGGCACGATTCCATATTTCCTTAGAATATTTAAGGCCTGGTTTATTCTCCCCCTCCGCTCGAGATATCTTATGCTCTCAGGCACATACGCTAAAATGAAGGGGATTAATAATAGGGGAATCAACGCTATAAGGAAAGTTAACCGCCATCCATAAACCCTGATGAAGAAATATGGGAACAAAAGTGAAAGAAGGGCTCCATAAACCCAGCATGTCTCTATAAACCCTATAAACTTGCCCCTATGTCTAGCTGGAACATATTCCGAGACATAGATCCCAGGTTGAGGAAGAGTCCCTCCCAATCCAATTCCTGCCAGGAAGCGAAGGAAAGCCATAGAAATGACGTCCCACGCAACCGAGCATGAAGCTGTAAATAAGCTCATCACCGTTACCACGATTAAAAGGGTTTTCTTTCTTCCTATCAAATCAGCAAGGACTCCACAGGTTATGGCCCCTATAAACATCCCCACATATCCAGAACTGAACAAAAATCCTATCGTTACCGGATCTAATGACCATTCCTTACTTATTGGAAGCATAACAGCTGCTATCAGCATGGTATTCATAGCTGTTAGACAATATACTAGGGATCCTATCCCAAGCAGGGTATAATGAAATCTAGTTAAGGGAGATGATTCAAGGAACTCCGTTAAGCTCCTTCCCTGCATTTGCATCTACTTAAATTGTAATTATCCGATAAAAGGAAGCAGTTAAAGGCAATGATCTGCCAAAAAATCGATAGCTAGGCAATTCTTGCCTAGCTAAATTTGATTAAAGTCCTCGCTTAGATAGTAAATATAATGGCGTACATCCTCCACTAGCGGCCTTCTCTTTATCACTCCCTTGTTTAACAAAATCTTAAGAGCATATCTAACGGTTCTGGGAGGGAGCATAGTCTTCTGGACTAAGTCCCTTTGCGTCATAGGACCGTAAAACTGAATGGCCTTAAGGACCAGTTTTACACTAGGAGGCGCTTTCATCAGCTCTTCCGCTAGAAGTATCTTCTTAAATATCTTACTCTCCAAGAATGAGCTCTTATTTAACCTAACTATTTTAGCGCTAACCTTCGCCTTTCTCACCTCTATTTTCTCCTTAACCTTAACCCTGCGAATTCCATCTATGATAACATGACATCCACATCTGCTGTGAATTTTACAGACCTCTATTAGGGACTCATTGGAGACTATTAACGGCCGTCTTGTTAGATCCATGGAGTTAACAGGCACTACTATTAAGACACTCGCGTTTGTCATGACAAATGGGCCTCCAGCTGACATAGCGTACGCTGTTGAACCCATCGGTGTTGAAATTATCACACCATCGCTATAATCCCTCCACATAAGCTTGCCATCCACTATTAACTCATACTCCATCAGAGTGGCGCTTCTAGATGGGAATAGAGCCACCTCGTTTAAAGCATAAAAACAGTTGCCCCTGTCTATTCTTACATTAATCCTTAAACACTCCTCTATTTCATAATTCCCGCTTAATATGGCATCAAGAGATTCGTGAAGGCGATTAGTTGTGATATCCGCCAGAAAGCTTATCTCTCCTGGAGGGCTTACTCCTAATACTGGAGTAGAAACATCCTTAATCTCCTGATGAATTTTAAGCAAATCCCTATCCCTTCCAAATACCATTATTAGGTCTGAGTTTCTTGCCTCATCGCTTGATAAGTTCTTACATATCCTAAATTCAACTCCCCTTGTTTCAAGGTAGCTAAGAAGATTTTCGTTCAGGCTTTTGGGATCTGTCTTTGGTACTAATATTACCCTCTTAGGCTCTTTCATTGAATAATTAGGATATAACAACCGCTCATAAGTACTAAGCACGACTTAAATGTCAGCAAGGGGAGCTGTCGAAATCTAATCGAGTTAAATTTGCTTAAACATCTTTACGGCATTCTCTCCATCTGAATAATATCTTGGTATAACGTAAGCCTTCTTAAATCCAATGAGCTCATAGAAACTTATTGCCTCCTTATTGCCCTCCCTGACCTCTAAGCCCACTCTTTTAACTCCTTTACTCTTTAGATATCTTATCGCCTCCAGCATTAATCGTTTTCCGATTCCTTTTCTTCTATATTTGGGCTTTACAGCAATAGACACTATTTCTCCCTCTTCTTTTCTGAAGAAACGAGAATTTGCTATTACATATCCAATGACATCATTATCAGCTTCCGCTACTAAAAAACCATTAGGATCTCTGCGCCAGAAGTAAATGAATGTCAGAAAATCATAGGGCTCTTTAAAGCATTCTCTCTCCAGCTTTAAAATCTTCTTGATGTCCTCTACGCGAAACTTTCTGATCTTTACGTTGTTTGTTGTCTGATTCATGGCCCTAACTATTTGATAAATTAATTCAATAGTTATTTTATTTCTGAGTTTATTTCTATTGGAGATGAGTTATCCCGAGGAAAAGCCTGATCTAATTAAAGAGCTTTATGGGAGAACTTTAGAGAAAAACAGGGCTTTGTTGATCTATTTGGGTTATTCAGGAGCGTTATTAAGGGTGAGGGACTTTGTTCTGGCTTTTGACGTGTCTGATCTTCTGAGGCCCTCAGAGATAAACGAGCTGAAGAGGTTAGATATGCTTGCGTTTACTCATAGTCATTACGATCACTATCAACGCAAGACGACTATAGACATACAAAATAAAACTGGAACCTACGTTCTGGCTGAACCACAAGTTTGCAGGGATCTAATTAAGAAGATTCCTGAGGAAAAGCTTGTATGCATAAAGCCTGGCGAAAGTAAGAAGTTAAATGGGATCGAGATAACCGCCATTAGCGGAATCCATGTGGGGCCCATAAATCTCTATTTCATAAAAGTGAATGAGTTCGTTATCTTCCATGGAGGAGACTCAGGATATGTTCCCTTAGGAGGATACAAGGCTGATTTAGCGTTTATTCCAACAGGTCATCCATCTCCAACAGCATCTCCACATCATGCACTTAAAATGGCGCTTGACATCAAACCAAAGGTTGTAGTGGCCATCCATGGAGCAGATTTTCAGCATAAGGACT
>CAYLIY010000045.1:0-2809 GCA_964384015.1 uncultured Nitrososphaeria archaeon
CTGTTATCTCTCCTTTAGTTAAAGTTCCTGTTTTATCGCTGCAGATGACATTCACCGACCCCATAGTCTCAACAGCCGGTAACTTCCTAACTATGGCGTTTCTTCTGGCCATTCTGTATACTCCGATAGACAAACCTATGGTAACGACCGCTGGAAGAGCTTCTGGAACAACGGCAACCGCTAAGCTTACTCCCCAGAGAAGCATGTCCATTAGGCTATAGCCTTTCAGGAGGCCGAGAAAAGCAACTAACATGCATATTCCAACCGAGAGGATCCCTAGCCATCTTCCTATCTTATTCATTCTTCTCTGAAGAGGAGTTTCTTCCCTTTCTATTTCTTGAAGCGCCCCTGCTATTTTTCCAAACTCCGTTCTCATTCCGGTTGATGTGACCACGGCTAGCCCCCTACCGTAAGTAACATGGGTTCCCAGGAAGATCATATTAATTCTATCAGGAACCGGAGTTTTCTCTGGCAGTACAATGTTGGCTTTTTTCTCAACTTGAACCGATTCTCCGGTTAGTACTGACTCGTTTACCCTTAAGTTCATGGATTTTATAAGTCTTCCATCAGCAGGAACTCTGTCCCCTGCTTCTAAGAGGATAATATCTCCAGGAACAAGATCTCTTGCTTGAATTATCGATATCCTTCCATTTCTAAGGACTTTGGCCGTTGGTGCAGCCAATTTTTTAACAAGCTCTAAGGACTTCTCGGCTTTGTACTCCTGAATAAATCCCAAAAAAGCACATAGGATGATTATGGCTATAATAACAGCGGCATCTATTATCTCTCCAAGAATCACTGAAAGGATAGACGCTATTATTAGAATCGCTATTAGGATGCTTTTAAACTGATCCAGGAATATGATTAAGGGAGACTTTCTCTTTCCGCTAACTATCTCATTATATCCGTATATTCCAATCCTTCTCTTGGACTCCTCTTCTGATATTCCCCTCTCGCTAGTGTTCAGCTCCTTTAGTACATCGTTTATGTCTAAAGCATGCCATTGCCTTTCTCTAAACATCTTATTTTAAGCCTAAAATCCTCTTGGCTCTTTCCGACATCATGCTGGGATCCCATGGGGGATCCCAAACAAGCTTAATATTCACGTTTTTTACTCCTTTCACCTGTTTAGCGGCTTTCTCTGCTGAGTTCACTATGATATGTGCGAGAGGGCAACCAGGAACGGTCATAGTCATCGTGATCTCAACATCTCCATCCTTTATCTCCACTCCGTAGACTAGCCCCAAGTCCACGATGCTCAATCCTATTTCTGGATCTATAACCCTTGATAATGCGTTTAGGATTTCCTCCTTTGTAGCCATCCTAAAGCCCTCAACGTATGATTAAAAAACTGATCTAATAAGTCTTTAGCTTGGCTCTGCATCTAGGACAGAAGTCGTATCCCTTAACATCCGTATCATAAATTGAGTTGCTGAAGTACATGACGCATCTTCTGTTTTTACAATGTCCTAGCCCGAAAGTATGCCCTAGCTCGTGGATTGCCTCTTTAAGGGCTCTTTCAAAGAAAAGCTTTTTGTTAGCCTTTTTTCCATAAAATTCTGGCCTAAGCCTATGAAGGGATATAACAGCAGCTTTTCCGTTTAGTAGCGCCTCACCAAAAACGAAATTTAAACCCGGAACATAAAGATCCCTATCAGTTATTCCTAAAATCTTCCCATAGTCTCTCAGCTCATTCGTCTCTAATAATTTGTATAAAAGGCTGGTGGAGAGATACTGTTTTCTAAGAGGGTTATAGGATTCACGTGGGATTCTAACCTTAAGGTCGGAAATAACGCATTTCAGCCCCAGTATTCTTGAAATTTCAACCTTAAGGAAGTTAAGAACATCATTTGGCACGTCTCCTAAGGGCTGAAGACATATCTCCATTAAGGTCACGTCATATATGTTGAACGCGGATAGGAACTTAACCTTAATTCACAACGATAGGCTTAAGCTTAAGTCTCCTGCAAACTTCTAAAAGCTCTTCAAGATGATCTCCTGTGGCCAACACTAAATGGTTGCCTAAACTCTCCTTAATTAACCTATCCACTTTCCCTTTAAGCTTAATTTCAACCTGGCATCTGCACATATCATTTCTTCCTAAATCGCTCATAATTATCCTTCCAAGGGACATTAAACACTTATCTAGCCTTGTTCCTCCCACTCTAGCAATTGTTACTTCCTTATTAGACATCGCCCCGCTTACAGCAACTCCTCTTTTCGATTCATAATGGGGTGAAAGCTTCAACCCGTCCTTCCTAAGTAATCTTGAGGCTATCGTGCAATGAGCTAGGATTATGGAGTTCTCAGCTTTATTTATCGATGCCAGATTTCCCATCCAGACAGGCTGATTTGAAATTTCTGACAAGATCATCATCGTGATTAAAGCTCCAAAATCCCCCTCACAAGCAGCTACTATCCCTTCGTCATTAAGCATGGACATCGCGAGGCATCCGGTCGTTCCTAAGACATCTATAAGATCGAAACACCTTATGGTTAGGGCCTCTAGCTTGTTTTCCTTGACTATCAATTTTAAGGCCAGATAGACCTTTATGGCCTTTATTATATCTTCCTTGCTTAAATGAATCTCCCTCGCTTTGTTAATAATTTCTTCAGCCTTTCTTAATGCCTTTGCATCTGATATCCGTTTATATTCCTCATAAAGCCTATCAAGCTCAACGAACACTACATTGAACCTTCTTAACTCGCTCTTGCTTAGGTACATTGTTAATAACCAAGGAGATGGCTCACCTATAATTCCAATTCTCTTTCTCGTTAGCCCTTTATGGATTTTTTCTGCCTTTAAAGT
>CAYLIY010000045.1:2819-6228 GCA_964384015.1 uncultured Nitrososphaeria archaeon
AGGAAATTCTTTTCGAAATCGACGTGGAAGAGAAGGGGGATATCGATTCCCCTTTCACGCAGATATGCCCTTATCTCTAGAGCTGCCGCAAGGCTGTTTGACTTGTCATTGGCTATTAAAATCATGGGAACTTTGGTTCTCTCAAAAACCTCTAATATTAAATTTTCAACCCCGCCAGTAGCCACATTTGCTATTATTACCTCTGGTGGGTCCTTTTTAATTTCCCCTATGAGTTCTCCCAAGTCCTCCTGCGTTGTGAAGAATTTTGCTTTAGAAGGAAGCTTTAACTTCTTTATTAACCTAACGGCCTTATTATGTAAGTTTTCGGAAAGCTCCTTAACATCGGTCGATATTATGGATGCGAAGGTGAGCAATAATGTTTTCAAGGCTCCAGTGGTAGTTTTAAGATTCATGCTATTAAGCTTACGCCCCGTAATGGGTTTAAGTCCTCAACTTAACATAAAACACATAAATTTAAACTAAATAAATTCTAAATGAGGGATGATGTAAGCCCAGTAGTCTGAAGCGATGATAGACCGTCGGAACTACTGACCTGGATCCCTAATAAACCTGAAGTGTATTATGCTCACCATTGTTGTGAGCCTGATTTTCTTATAGTGCCTTTTTAGGGCTTTAATGAGTTCCTTTACATCCCTAAAGCCATCCCTTCTAGCATCTCTATTCGTAAGCTCTGCTATTCTCTTCCTATTAACGGCTGTTATTCTGATCACTCCGAGTTTTTCTCCTCCAACTACCAAGTAAGCTTCATCTCCGACCTTTAGATTAGTTTTCAATCTTATTGTACAGGTTTTCCTCCCAGACAATATAGCCTCTCTGTATTCCTTCTTAAAGTTTAAAGTTTTTCTTACTTTGAACTTTATCACCCTCAATAAATCCTTTTAGGCCCATTCTTCTCTCTATAAAGCTTTTTATAATCTCATATAAGTATCCTATCTCGCTTGGAAGGCCAACAAAGGTCTCATCATCAACTTTAACTATCGGGTAGTCCTTATTGGGATCTAAACTTTCTCCAATCCATTTTAATTCAGTTTTAATTCCATATTCATTCTCAATCAAGTCCCTTATCTCCAGAAGCCACAAATATCCAGTGTAGCTTATGTAATCCTCATAAGGTCCTATTATCTCTATTTTTAACTTCATTGTCTTCAACTCCCCCCTCACCTTTCCGCATCAACCTGTCCTTTACTGTCCCCTCCCTATAATAAAGCTTATAAAGTTTCCCTACGATTTCCCTCAACCTCTTTTTTACCTTCTTGGTTGATATCTTTAGAATCTCGGCCGTCTCCACCCATCCTTTTCCCTGCAAGCATTTGGAGATTAGGAGGATTTCATCCTTCTCGCTTAACTTACCTGTTGTCGGTCCACCTTCAAGGAAGTACTTTTTAACAAGAAGTCTAACAGCGTCAGCGGCCGCCTCATATATCATCTTGCCGGTTGTGTACATTTTAAGCTTTATCTCTTGGACTCTGTTCAACTCTATCATCTTAGCTTTTTCTCTTCCAAATTTAAGCAGAAGTCTCGCTACCTGCGGCTCAAGATAGAAATAAACATCCATAAGCGCCTCGACTATTTTCTGCCTGAGAAGCTTGTTTAGTTCTTTGATTACTACCCATGCTTCTTCAGTTAAGGGCTTTAGAACTATAACGCTGTACTCGCCTGAAATAGGATTTCTCTTAGGACTTATATGAACTGGAATAAACCCGTTCTTTAACCAAAAGTTTAGTAATAGTCTAGATGCACCGAAACTTGCTCCTATCCAGTCTAAACCATGCAATTTAGCCTCCATTTCAACCCCGCTTAGGGCTTTTGATCCAAGACCTCTGTCCATCAACTCTGGATGAACGGCTATCCTAACTATTCTCACTCCCTTTAGTTTCCCGAATCCTGCCAAGAAATAATGTTTTAATATGACATTAGGGATAAGTTGGCCTGGAGTATCAAAATTCTCCTCAATAGTTTTAGCTATAAGCTCATTTGATAAGTTCCCCTCGTAAGTGAGCTGTAAAGATGCTATTATCTTCCCATTTTGTAACTTCAAGGCTCTTGCAGTATGATGGGGTGCATCGGCCAAAATAGCCAGGTCGTCTGGTCTATTTCTGTAATGAGCAAGCACATAAATTCCTATAAAATCCCTTAGCTCATGTTCTCCTTTTTTAGCGTACCATTCATCTAAGTCCGGGACGTAGTATAGAGCAATCCTCGCGACGTCTAATGATTTCTCCTCATCCGTTAAAGTTACAGGCTCAGCATCCAATAGAAGTACATCATATAGCCATTTCTCAATCGGATCGACGGGAGAATACCTTATGGGCTCGGTCATCTGAAATGTCTTGAGATCTATTCTCTTAAACTCACGTAATGACCTTAAGAACCTAACGCTAAAGCCTCTACCCGCTCCTTCGTATCCGTGAATGGTTGACGAATAAATAACCTTTTTCGCTTGATTTAAAATCCTAAAAAGCATCGGAACTGGAATGCCAGCTGCCTCGTCCACGATCACCAAATCCCTCTTCTTTGCGGGTACCTCATAACACTTCATGTACTTCACTGTTATCTTATCCACCTTCACGGTCGTCACGTGCTCCTCACTCTTTTTAAAGGTGTAATTTATCTCAAGCTCATTCAGGGCCTTCATTAAAAACTCAAAGAGGACTTTAACGTTTGATGGTTCTGGAGCTGTTATAATTATTCTAATCCTCTTGTTAGCTTTCCTCCATTCGGATATTATCCCCGCAAGCCCTATCCCTATTATGGCTGATTTTCCCCTACCCCTGTTGGCGGTAATCACAAGTACGGACTTCTTCTTATTAAGCTCCATAAGGGGCTCGATTAGTTTTAGAACTTCTATTTGATCCTGGCTTTTCGCCATTTTATATAATTTAACGTTAAATTTTGGCTTTTCAGGGATCTTAATTCTTTTCTCAATTCCCTTTATCGGCTTTAATGGCCTTCCATTTATGAGCTCCTTCTCTAGATCCACAATCCATATTCCTTGATGCTCAAACAGCTTCCTGATGAACCTTTTAATAAACCTATTCTTCACGTCTCTTTCTGTGTATGGAGGAGTCACAAGCCTTTTCTGGAATTCTGTTAAGGTGTTCTCCCATTTCCTAAATGGAGGAGCTAAAAGGAGAATTAATCCCCCGCCCGAAACTGTCTCTATCAGTCTACCTATATCGTTTGGCTTAAGCTGCTCAAAGAGATCTAAGACCAGCAAATTCCAGGTAGTTCCCATTATCTCCTTAGTTCTTTTGTACTCTATTGTCCTTAAATCTAGTCTTTTAAACCCTTCCACAGCCTTTATAAATTCCTTAAGCCTCTTAACTCCTGCAGAGCCTTCTTCCATGTTCTCGATGACATAAAGAGCTTTAATCCTTTCTTTTACTTT
>CAYLIY010000045.1:6238-7636 GCA_964384015.1 uncultured Nitrososphaeria archaeon
AATTATGCCAGTACAATCTATTAATAGCTTTGTTTTAATCCTTTCTTTATTTGTTAAACTAAGATATTTAGAAACTATTTGGCCAGCCGGGCCAGCTGGCCTCTCGCCAGCTAAGACGATAAGTCTCCTTTCATTTGAATTAACGGCCTCATTTAGAGCCACAACTAGCCTCGATAAATTTAACTCGATCATTTTAAACTGCTCAATCATACAATAAAATACGACCGTTATTAAGCATGTATCGACTGTTAACGTTTTAACTAGCGCTTAGGAGGCCATGAGGGTCACTAAACCGATCTTGTTAGAATTTTGATGAAAATACGTTTATGCTCGTAGTGTAGCCTATAAGCTGAAAGATAAGGGAGTATAAAGTGGATGTCTTGATCGGATTTATTTTTTTATTTCTTACTTCCTTAATTGATGGGACCAGAAGAGGGATTAGCTGTCCATTATTGGGCCAAGCAGATAATTAAGAAATATCACTTAGAGCGAATAAACAACCCACTCGAGAGGTGCAAGGTGTTGCTGGACTTAACTCTTGGTGGCAGAGTTCCCTACTTTAGGGCATCTATCGTAGGGGATAAGTTGATAACTGAAAGCAAATGCGTGTTGATAAGAAAACCCTTCCCCAACTGGTGTGACAAATTTTGTGAAAATTATGCTAATGCGCTTGTTAAAGCTGCGTGCGATAAGCTGAGAGCTAAAAGAATCGAGAAGGGAGAAATATGTAGATTTGAGATAACCCTTGAAAAGCACTGAAATTTAAGTGGTTGTAATGGCTAATCAGGGCGTAACTAAGGGAAAAAAGCTCGAAAGAGAGCTTGAAAAAGAGGCCAAAAGGTTTGGTTGGAAGGTTGAAAAGAGAAAGAAACATGGAAGAAAAATCCAAGATCTGGTTTTAAGGAAAAAGAGCTTAACTTTAGTTGTACAAGTTAAAAACGTAGCTGAAGCATCTCCAAAGGATGTCTCTCAAGCTAAGAAGGACTATGATGAGTACATAAATCACCTGTTAAGGAACGAACTAGGGATCAAGGTGGTCCCAGTTCTAGTGTCAAATAGGTTTAATGATAGAGCTAAGAAAAGGGCGAGGCGTTATAATGTCCTCTTATTTAGGATTAACGACTTCAAGAGAATTTTGAGGGAGATTTGAGCATTAAATGAGCATGAGCCTGGATCAGCTTGAAGTCGAGCTCATTAATTTGTCCGACTGACTTATAGCCTCCCTCTGGCTTTCAATCGGTGATCATATGATCACCGATTGAATGAGCCATTGTTCAGCTGCAAATCAATCGAGCATCATTAACGAGCTCGAGCTCAACCTGAATCCAGGCCAATCATATATCATCTTGCCACTATTTAAGGCTTATGTTTAATATTCCCGGTTGTTGATAAAGAATT